>JBPCMH010000072.1:0-15037 GCA_051002495.1 Acidimicrobiales bacterium | reverse complement strand
GAGGAGCGCGACGTCTACGACGGCATCGATGAGACCGATCTCGATCGGGTCGTGCTCGACCTGCCGGAACCGTGGCAGGTGGTCAAGCCGGCCGAAGGGGCGCTCCACCCCGGTGGCATCTTCGTGGCGTACCTTCCGACCATCACCCAGACGGCACAACTCCGCGAGGCATTGGCCGAGTCGGCATTCGGCATGGCTGAAACCATCGAGGTACTCCACCGCTCGTGGCACATCGAGGGTCTGTCGGTTCGACCCGACCACCGGATGGTTGCTCACACCGGCTTTCTGACGTCGGCCCGTCTGCTCGGCACCTAAGGCATCGAAGTGAACCTCCTCGACCTCTTCCTTGTCGTAGCGGGTGCGTTGGCGGTGGCCGGGGGCTTCCGGATCGGGCTCGTTACCAGGGCCGCGTCCTGGGTTGGGTTGCTGATCGGCTTCTTCGTTGGGGCCAGGCTGATCCCGGTCGGACTGCGGGTCGCCGGCGCACCTGGCCCATCGGGAACCTTGATCGTGGCTGCGGTGATCCTCGTCGTCTGCGCCTTCGCGGGGCACGCGGTCGGGCTGATCGTGGGGCACAGCGCGCGGTCGGCGATGAGCGACGGTCGGCTGCGCAACGCCGACCGGGTGGCGGGAGCGACCGCTGGGGGCCTGAGCGTGCTGATCAGCCTCTGGCTTCTGCTTCCAGTGATGGGGGCTTTGCCGGGTTGGCCTGCCCGGCTGACCGAGACATCGACCGCGGCGAGGGGCATCGAGCGGGTGTTCCCGGCCGCACCAGACACGGCGTCGGCGCTGCGCACGTTCGTCAGCAATGCCGGGTTCCAGGTCTTTATCGACGCGTCGAAGGCACCAATCGCGGGCGACCCACCGCTGACGACAGGGATGACGCCTGAGGTCGAGTCGGCCACCGCCGCGGCCACCGTCAAGATCCTCGCTGACGGCGGCGACTGCAATCGGATCCAGGA
This sequence comes from Acidimicrobiales bacterium, assembly GCA_051002495.1. Taxonomy (GTDB): domain Bacteria; phylum Actinomycetota; class Acidimicrobiia; order Acidimicrobiales; family CADCTF01; genus JBPCMH01. The sequence continues at coordinate 14,075 of JBPCMH010000072.1, read as the reverse complement.
GGGTTCGGGGTTCGTCGTTGAGGACAACGTGGTGGTCACGAACGCCCACGTGATCGCTGGCGAGCGCCGGATCACGGTGCAACGGCCGGATGGTCGCCGCTTGCTGGCCCGGGTGGTGGTGTTCGATCCGGTTCGAGACCTCGCCGTGCTGCACGTCGACGAACTACGTCAACCAACGCTGGACCGTTCCACCGGCGATGTCGGGGCGGTCGGCGCGGTTCTCGGCCATCCTCGGGGCCAGCAGGTCGTCCGGGCTGCACCGGCCCGAGTCTCCCGAGAGGTTTTGGCCGACGGCCGCGACATCTACAACCGCGACCTCAGCCGGCGGCAGATCTTCGTGCTCGCGGCCGACCTTCAGCAGGGCGACTCCGGCGGGCCCCTCGTCGATGCCTCTGGCAAGGTCATCGGCGTCGCGTTTGCCATCGCCCCGCAGAGCCCATCGACGGCTTATGCCCTCACCGGTGCCGAGCTTGAAGCGGTCTTGGAGGTTCACAACGCTGATCGCTCAGCCGAGGTCGAAACCGGCGCTTGCGTCCCGTAGTCGGGACCGGGGTGTAACTGTTCAGTCGACTTCGATGAAGATGCACTCGCCGGGGCACTCTTCGGCCGACTCGATGGTCGGCTCCTCCATGCCTGCAGCCACAACGGCGAGGCCTTCCGGCCCGCCTGGCTTGTCGAAGATCTTGTCGCCTTCCACGACGTAGGCAAGGCCGTCGTCGAGAAGCGTGAACACTGACGGTGCGATCTCCTCGCACAGCCCGTCGCCGGTGCAGAGATCCTGGTCGATCCAGACCTTCATTGCCATGAGCGCCTCCACCTTCCTGAGAGTGATGTCGTGCTTGCGATGAGGTGATGCGAGCCAGCGGAAACGTACCGATGGCTGATGCGTGAGATCAATTTACACGGAACTGGCGGGAGAAATGAAACCAGCGCCACGAACCCCGGAACTCCGCCAAGTTCGGTAGACCGCGGTGTAGGGTCCGAATCGAGAACAGGAGGTGGTCCCGACGTCCGACGACGAGCTCAACCAGCAGTTGACCGAGCTGCGGGAACACGCCCAGGCGCTGGAAGAAGAGGTGCTCACCCTGCGCCGCCGGCTGCAGGAGGCCCCCAAGCGCGTTCGCACCCTCGAGGAGAAGTTGCTCGAGTCCAAGGGGCAACTGGCTCAGGCCGTTTCCCAAAACGAGAAGCTCACCTACACGCTGCGAGAAGCACGCGAGCACATCGCCGCGCTGCGCGAGGAGGTCGAGAAGCTCACCCAGCCGCCGTCGGCCTACGGCACTTACCTCGGCCGCAACGACGACGGCACTGCCGACATCCTCTCCGGCGGACGGAAGATGCGTGTCGCGCTGCACCCGGAGCTCGAAGACGTCGAGTTGAGCAAGGGCCAAGAGGTCGTGCTCAATGAGTCGTTCAACGTGATCCTGGCCCGGGCGCCAGAGCTCAGCGGCGAGGCCGTCACGCTGAGGGAACTCCTCGACGATGGCCGTCGGGGCCTCATCGTCGGGCGGGCCGACGAGGAGCGAGTGGTCGAGTTGTCCGAGACGTTGATCGCCACGGGCGAAAAGTTGAGGGCGGGCGACACGCTCCTGCTCGACAGTCGCACTGGCCTTCTGCTCGAGAAGCTTCCCCGCCCGGAGGTCGAAGAGCTCGTTCTTGAAGAGGTTCCCGACATCCCGTATGACGATGTCGGAGGCTTGGACGACCAGATCGAGGCCATCAAGGACGCAGTCGAACTGCCCTTCGTCTATCGGGAACTCTTCGGCGAGTACGAGTTGCCTCCGCCGAAGGGCATCCTGCTCTACGGTCCGCCAGGCTGCGGCAAGACGCTGATCGCGAAGGCGGTGGCCAACTCTTTGGCCAAGAAGGTCTCCGAGGTCACGGGCAACTCCGGCGCGAAGAGTTACTTCCTCAACATCAAAGGTCCCGAACTGCTCAACAAGTATGTGGGCGAGACCGAGCGACAGATTCGCTTGGTGTTCCAGCGGGCGCGAGAGAAGTCCGAGGAAGGTATGCCGGTCATCGTGTTCTTCGACGAGATGGACTCGTTGTTCCGCACCCGCGGCACGGGCATCTCCTCCGATATGGAGTCAACGATCGTTCCGCAGTTGCTCGCGGAGATCGACGGCGTCGAAACACTCAAGAACGTGATCGTCATCGGCGCGTCCAACCGAGAAGACCTGATCGACCCGGCCATCCTGCGTCCCGGCCGGCTCGATGTGAAGATCAAAGTCGAGCGGCCCGACGAAGGCGCGGCCCAGTCGATTTTCCACCGATATCTGCGGCCCGACCTGCCCCTTGACGCCGAAGAGGTGCAGACCCTCGGCGGAGGCGATCCGGCCAAGGCGGTGCAGGCGATGATCGAGCGAACGGTCGAGGTCATGTACTCCGTCGGCGACGAGAACCGCTTCATCGAGGTCACCTATCAAAACGGCGACAAGGAAGTCATGTACTTCAAAGACTTCTCGTCCGGAGCGATGATCGAGAACATCGTTCGCCGAGCCAAGAAGTTGGCCATCAAGCGCGAGATCGCGGGTGGAGTGCGGGGTGTGTGCACCCAGCACCTGCTCGACTCGATCCGCCAGGAGTTCAAGGAGCACGAGGACCTGCCGAACTCCACCAACCCCGACGACTGGGCCAAGATTTCGGGCAAGAAGGGCGAGCGGATCGTCTACATGCGCATCCTGCTGGAGAGCAAGGAAGGCGACGTGAAGGGCGGCAAGGCCATCGAGCGGGTCGGCACCGGCCAGTACCTCTAGTCCGCGTCGGCTGCGGTCCGCGGGCCGGTACTGTCGCGCGGTGGCCATCCCGAAGGTGTGTGGCATTGAGACCGAGTTCGGCATCGTCCAGCGTGGCGGCGGCGAGTCGAACCCGATCGCCGCGTCCTCGGTGCTCATCAACGCTTACGTGGCCGAGCTTGAGCGCAACGGTCGCGTCAACTGGGACTTCGAGGACGAACAGCCCGGTAACGACGCGAGGGGCTTCGCCCGCGAAGGGTCGATGCCACCGGAGGTAGAGACCCACCTGGTGAACGCGGTGCTGACCAATGGCGCCCGGTACTACGTCGACCACGCCCACCCCGAGTACTCGAGCCCGGAGTGCCGCACGGCACTCGAAGCCACGCTCTATGACAAGGCCGGCGAGCACATCCTGCGCGCGTCGATGGAGGCCGCCACTCATATCCTGCCGCCGGGGCAATGGCTGGAAGTCCTGAAGAACAACTCCGATCGCAAGGGCAATAGTTACGGCACTCACGAGAACTACCTCATGGACCGGGCTGTGCCTTTCGCCAAGATCGTCCAACACGTCATCCCGCACTTCGTCACGCGGCAGGTGTTCTGCGGCGCGGGCAAGGTCGGCGTCGAACTGCCGGGCGTCGAGGGCGTTCCGTATCAGCTCTCGCAGCGGGCCGACTTCTTTGAGGAGGAGGTCGGTCTCGAGACCACGCTCAAGCGGCCCATCGTCAACACCCGCGACGAGCCGCACTCAGACGCTCAGAAGTACCGGCGGCTCCACGTCATCATCGGCGACGCGAACCTGGCCGAGATCTCGACCTTCCTGAAGGTGGGAACCACCGCGATCGTCTTGTCGATGATCGAAGACGACTGGTTTGGCGACCGCGACTTCACCCTGGCCAACCCGGTCCCAGCCCTCCGACAGGTGTCATACGACCCGTCGCTCTCCGCGAGGCTCGAGTTGGCCGACGGCAGCCGCCTCACCGCCGTGGAGTTGCAGTGGGAGCTGTTCGACCTGGCCGGCAAGTACGCGGAGGACCGGGGCCTGGAGTCGGTGGGGGAGGAGTGCGGTGCGCTGGTCCTGAGTCACTGGGAACGCGTGCTCACCGGGCTTGAGACCGACCCCATGAGCCTGGCCGGCACCCTCGACTGGGTGGCCAAGTATCGGGTCATCGAGGGATACCGGGCACGCCATGACCTGGAGTGGGACGATCCGAAGTTGGCCATGATGGACCTGCGCTATCACGACCTCCGGCCCGAGAAGTCCCTTTTCGGCAAGCTCGGTGTCGAACGGCTCTTTACCGACGACGAGGTCGCCGAGGCCGTACACGAGCCACCCCAGACCACCAGGGCCTACTTCCGAGGAAAGTGCCTGCAGAAATGGTCAGGGCAGATCGCCGCGGCGAACTGGGACTCGCTGGTGTTTGACCTGGGCGATGAGCCACTGAAGCGGGTTCCGATGATGGAACCGCTCAGAGGTACCAAGGAGATTGTCGATAGGTTGTTGGATGGATGTTCGAGTCCGGCCCAGCTCATCGAGCGGTTGGGTTCATAGGAGGCAGTCGAAGCAATGGCAGAACGTGAGCAGAAGCGCAAGCCAGCCCCAGCGCGCGAGCAGGAAGTCGTCGAGGAGGATGAGCTCGCCGGCGGGTCCGAACAGGGCGGGAAGATTAAGGCCGAGCTCGACGAGTTGCTTGATGAGATCGATGAGGTTCTCGAGGAGAACGCCGAGGAGTTCGTGCGCAGCTATGTCCAGAAGGGCGGCCAGTAGTCACTGGCCGCACTTGGTCCGTCGCGGTGGCGGCTCACGACGTAGCTAGCCCGAGCCGCTAGCGTCGCCGCCGATATGAGCATGCCCTTCTTTCCTCCGGCAGAAGACCCGGGTCCGAGTTTCACCGCGCTGCTTCGGAAGCTTGGGTCACCCAGCCTGCCCACCCTCGATCACGTGACCGGAACGACCAGCGCGGTGGAGTTGCCACACGGCACCACCATCTGCGCGCTGCGCTACGCCGACGGCGTTGTGCTGGCAGGCGACCGCAGGGCCACGGCCGGGTCATCCATCGCTCACCGGGCCATGGACAAGGTGCACGCGGCCGACTCCTGGAGCGGCGTGGCCATCGCCGGAGCGGCTGGCTTCGCCCTTGAGATGGTCAAGTTGTTTCAACTGGAGTTGGAGCACTACGAAAAGATCGGCGGCACCGCCCTGAGCCTGGAAGGCAAGGCGAATATGTTGGGCGGAATGGTGCGCGGCAACCTGGGGAACGCCATCCAGATGGGACTGGCTGTCGTGCCATTGTTCGCCGGCTTCGACCGGAAGCGGGCCATGGGACGCATCTTTACCTTCGATGTCACCGGCGGACGCTACGAAGAAACCGACTTCCATGCCGACGGCAGCGGTGGCCGCGATGCCCGCACCACCATCAAGTTGGGATGGACCGAGGGGATGGACCGGGCCTCGAGCATTGAGCTCGCGGTGCAGGCCCTGTACGAGGCGGCGGACGAGGACTCCGCCACCGGGGGCCCGGATGCCGTTCGGGGGATCTATCCGACGGTGGTGACCATCACCGTCGATGGATACACCGAGGTTGAAGAGCCCGAGGTGGCCGAGCGGTTTGCCGCCCTTATCGAACGCAAGCGCGAGCGGGGCCTGAGCCGATGAGCATGCCGTTCTATGTCAGCCCGGAGCAGGTCATTGCCGACAAGGTCAAGTTCGCCAAGAACGGGATCGCTCAGGGTCGGTCGATCGTGGCGATGCAGTACGCCGAAGGCATCCTTCTCGCCGCCGAGAACCAGTCCCGGCTTTTGCACAAGATCAGCGAGATCTACGACTGTATTGCGTTCGCGGGCGTCGGCAAATACAACGAGTTCGATTCGCTTCGTCAGGCCGGTGTGCGCAGCGCGGACATCAAGGGATACCAATATTCTCGGGAAGATGTCGATGCGCGGTCGCTGGCCAGTTCCTATGGCCAGATTCTCGGACAGATCTTCACCCACGAGATGAAGCCCTATGAGGTCGAGATCTTGGTGGCCGAGGTCGGAGACACACCTGAGTCCGACGAGCTCTACTTCGTGCAGTTCAACGGCGTCGTCGTCGATCAAAGCCACTTCACGGTGCTCGGCGGCGAGTCCGAGAACATCCTCGAACGGGTCAAGACGGCGTGGTCGGAGAATCTCTCCCTCGCCGATGCCTTGAAAGCGGCGGTGGCGGCCCTGGCTGGCCCAGACCGCACCCTCGCGGCCAGCGACATGGAGATCGGTGTGCTGGATCGCGCCCTCAGCCGGCGCAAGTTCCGACGCCTTGAAGACGACGACATCGCCAGCCTTCTCGGCTGACCTCGCCGCGACCGAGCCAAGGCATCCCGGCGATGGGAACCGCCCTTCAGTGGAGACGCATCGCGGATGAGGCGATCATCAGCACAAAGATGCCGACGACGACTGCCGCCATCACAGCTAGCCAGACCCGGCTAATTGGCTTGGCCTTGATCGCTTGCGGTGCGTCGTCGCCGAGCAGCGCCCGGGCTGCGCCGAGTTGTGCCTCATCGACAAGCACCGTCGTCGGTCCCGAAGGGTAGGGACCGTCGTCGGCCCCATCCGTGCGGGCGAGGATGCCGGCGGCACCGAGGCGGGCGACGACGACCCGAGCCTGGAAGCTCGAGGCCAACGTTGCCACCGTGACCATCCGGATGCCGTCCACGCGTCGCGACGGTAGCGCCAGGTGCCGGGGTACAGCGGCGGCCGCACTACCGTTGGAATACCGGATGAGATCCGGGGAATCGGGGAGGACATGGACCGCCGGATTTTCGGCTTGGAGAACGAGTACGGCGTCACCTGCACGCTGCGCGGTCAGCGCCGTCTCAGCCCCGATGAGGTCGCCCGCTACCTCTTCCGCCGGGTGGTGAGTTGGGGTCGGTCGAGCAACGTCTTCCTTGAAAATGGTGCCCGCCTCTACCTCGATGTTGGGTCGCACCCTGAATATGCGACCCCCGAATGCGACTCGATCCATGAGCTCGTCGTCCACGACAAAGCCGGGGAACGCCTCCTCGAAGACCTTCTCGTCGCTGCGGAGCAACGGTTGCGTGAGGAAGGAATTCGCGGGGTTATCTACCTGTTCAAAAACAACACGGATTCCGCGGGCAACTCCTACGGTTGCCACGAGAACTACCTCACCAGCCGACGTGACGACTTCGGTCACTACGCCGAGATCCTCATCCCGTATTTCGTCACTCGCCAGATCTACGCCGGCGCGGGCAAGGTGCTGCAGACCGCTCGTGGCGCGACCTATTGCATCAGTCAGCGGGCCGAGCACATCTGGGAAGGCGTCTCCAGCGCCACGACGCGTAGCCGACCCATCATCAACACCCGGGACGAGCCACACGCCGATGCCGAACGGTTTCGCCGTCTCCACGTGATCGTTGGCGACTCCAACATGAGCGAGTACGCGACCTTCCTCAAGGTCGGCGCGACCAGCGTGCTGCTTCGGATGCTCGAGGACCCAGCGGTCGTCCTGCGCGATATGACGCTGGAGAACCCGATCCGGGCCATCCGTGAGATCAGCCACGACCCCACCTGCAAGCGAAAGGTGAGGTTGGCCAACGGCCGTGAACTGTCGGCCCTCGACATTCAGAGTGAGTACCTGCTGAAGGCGATGAAGTATCGCGACACCAAAGGGCTGTCCGACATGGAGTCAAAGGCTCTCGACATGTGGGAGCACTGCCTCAAGGGCATCGAGTCCGACCCTTTGAGCCTCGATCGCGAGTGCGACTGGGTGATCAAACACAAGTTGATCGAGGCCTACCGGGAGAAGTGGGACATCCCCTTGACCCATCCGAAGGTGGCACTGCTCGACCTTCAGTACCACGACGTCAACCGCGACCGCGGCTTGTATTACCGCATGCAGCAGAAGGACCTCGTCGAGCGAACATGCACCGACGAGGAAATCCTGACCGCGAAGGATGTGCCCCCGCAGACCACGAGAGCAAAGCTGCGGGGCGACTTCATCAAGCGGGCCAGCGAACGCCGCCGCGACTACACCGTTGACTGGGTGCACCTGAAGCTCAACGACAACGCTCAGCGCACCGTCCTTTGCAAGGACCCGTTCAAATTCAAGGATGAACGGGTAGAAAAGCTCATCGCCAGCCTGTGAGTGGCGGTTAGGGCCCCCGGTGCCCACGTTCAAGACGGCCACCGTCTCGTCGATCGAAGCCACCAGGGACGGACTCCAACGGGTCACCGTGGACGGCGAACCGGCGTACGTTCTCACCCGGTTGATCGGCGCGGTCGCCGTTGGTGATCGCGTGGTGGTGAACACCACAGCGGTCGACCTTGGGCTCGGCACCGGCGGCGCACATGTCGTTCACTGGAATCTCGCTCGAGACCAGTGGAGCGAACCCGGCCCCGGTCACATCATGAAGCTTCGGTACACCAGCCTGCAGGCCGACACCGGAGCCGCGGAAGAAGGATTGGGCGATGCCCTGCCGAGCGGACTGGCTGGCATGCCGGTGGTGGCCTGCGGGCTCCACAGTCAGATGGCCATCGCCGCGGTCGCGCTCAAGGAGCATCGACCCGCCGCTCGAGTCGTGTACGTCATGACCGATGGAGGAGCGCTTCCGCTGGCCCTCTCCGACCTGGTCGCGGACCTGTGCGAGGCTGGGGTGCTCGATGCGACCGTCAGCGCGGGCCAAGCCTTCGGCGGTGATCACGAGGCGGTGAACATCTTCAGCGGCCTCTTGGTCGCGAGAGCCATCGGCGCCGATGCCGTCGTGGCCGGGATCGGCCCTGGCGTGGTCGGCACCGGCACCGCTTTCGGGCACACCGGCCTCGACGTCACTCAAATCGTCAACGCGGCCGCAGCTCTGGGCGGCCGTCCGATCGTGGCTGCCCGCGTGAGCGAAGCCGACGAACGTTCCCGCCACCACGGGACGAGCCATCACTCCGAACAAGCGGTGCGCCTGTCGTCGGTCGTGCCCCTCGTGCCCACTCCACGAGCCGATGACCCGCCCATTGCTCCGGTTCTTGAGCGACTTGGGCTCGTTGTAACCACGATGGGCCGCGGACCCGCCGATGACCCCGCGTTCTTCGCCTGGGCCGCTGCCGCGGGCGCGGCGGCGGCGAACATGCTCCCTTGACCGTTGAGTACCCCCCGGTAGCCTCCCAAGCCGTGGACCGACTCGAGCGACTCCTCAACCTGGTGGCCGCCCTGAAGGCGGCAGAACGCCCGTTGACCCGCGCCGAAATTCGAGAGCGTGTGCCGGGCTACCCGGATCAAGAGGCGAGCTATCGACGCGCTTTTGAGCGCGACAAGGACGTCTTGCGCGGCATGGGGATACCAATCACGCTCGAATCGGTCGTGGCCGGACAAGCCAACGCCGACGGCTACCGAATTCGGTCGGAAGATTATGAACTGCCCGATCTCGGCTTGGAGCCCGATGAACTGGCCGCACTGCACCTGGCCATCTCCGCTGTTCACCTCGACGGGGGAGAGGGCGTCGCCGCGCTCTGGAAGCTCGGCGGCGCGGAACAACCGAGCGGCGGGAGCCCCGCCATCAGCATGGCTGGCAGCGAGCATCTCGCGGTGCTCTTCGGCGCGGTAGGCGAACGCCGCGCGGTCCGCTTCAGCTATCGGGACGACACCCGCATCATCGATCCCTGGCGGATCGCGTTCAGAAACGGGCGTTGGTACATCAGCGGGCGGGATCATGCTCGAGACGACGAACGCCAGTTCCGGCTTGACCGGATGGCGTCGGTCGAGCCCACCGGCGACGCAGGAGCCTTCGAGCGACCACTTCGTGGCGAAGCCACCGCACCCGCGCCGTGGGAGATGGGCGACGAGGAGGCGATCGACGCGACGCTGCTCGTCGAGGCCGACCATGTTGGCTGGGCGGAAGGTTTCCTTGGCACGACGCGGGTGGTCGAGCGCCGAGACGACGGGAGTGCTGTCTTTGGCCTACGAGTCACCAACCGTGAGGCGTTCCGCTCTTTGGTGATCACATTTCTTGACCACGCCGAGGTTCTCACGCCGCCGGAGCTGCGCGACGACCTTGTGCGCTGGCTCCGGGAGATCGCATGACCAGCCGGGGCGCGGACGGCCGGCTGCGGCGCCTCTTATCGCTGATCCCCTGGGTGGCGGCCAACGACGGACCGACCGTCGAGGAGGTCACGTCCCGCTTCGGGATCACGGAGGCGCAGTTGGCCGGTGATCTCGAACAGCTCTACATGTGCGGTCTGTGGCCGTATACGCCCGACATGTTGATCGAGGCCGATATCGCCGACGGTCGGGTATGGATCCGCTACGCCGAGTACTTCGATCGGCCCCTGCGGCTGACCCCTGCGGAGGGGCTCTCCCTGGTCGCCGCAGGTTCCGCGATGTTGGCCAGCCCGGGCGTCGATCCAAATGGGCCTCTGGCCAGAGGCCTGTCGAAACTTGCGGGTGCGCTCGGCGTCGAGGGCGATGGGGCGATGGAAGTGGAGTTGGCGCCGGCTGAGGTCGAAACGATCGACGCCATGCGGGTCGCGGCCGAGCAGCACCGACAAGTGGCCGTGGAGTATTACGCCTACGGGCGCGACGCCCAGACCGAGCGGGTGATCGAACCGTGGGAGGTCTTTAGCCAAGCTGGGCAGTGGTACGTCAGGGCTCACTGCCACCAGGCACATGGGGAGCGTCTGTTCCGCATCGACCGCATCCGGAGTGCGCGCCCGCTCGACGACACCGCCTCCGAACCGATCCGTCCCGGATCCGGGTCGGTCTTTCAGGCCCAGCCAGATGATCCGGTTGTCGTCATCGAGGTCGATCACGATGCGAGATGGGTGGCCGAGCAGTATCCGACGGAGGATGTGCGCGAGGTCAGAGGGGGCCGCCTGCGGATCACGCTGAAGATCAGTGAGCCGGCGTGGCTCGACCGCCTTCTGCTTCGCCTGGGTCCGAGGGCAAAGGTTATTCGGGGTGAGGCCGATATCGCGACTGCCGCGGGGCGGATCCTGGCCCGCTATCCCCACCGGTAGCATCGACCGAGCCATGACCGAGCACCCCGACATCGTCGACGCCGAACTCGACGAGGGCGAGGTGGAGTCCACCGATGGGAGTCCGGGCCGCGAGCCCCCGGAGGCGAAACGCGACCGCCCCATGCGCAACCTCATCGAGTGGGGCGCGATCCTCGGTGTTGCTCTGATCGTGGCGTTGGTCGCCCGCACCTTCCTCGTGCAGGCCTTCTTCATTCCAACCGCGTCCATGGCGCCCTATTTGGCCGTGGGGGATCGGGTTCTCGTCAACAAGCTGAGCTACCGACTCCATGACGTGAATCGGGGCGACCTGGTGGTGTTCGACCGCCCCGAGTGCGACCAGGCTGACCCGGAGGTGGAGGACCTGATCAAGCGGGTGGTCGCGCTGGCGGGTGAGACCGTTGAGGGGAAGGAGGGCGGGGTCTTCGTCGACGGCAAACGTCTGGATGAGTCGTATCTGTCGGGCGGCCTGAACACCTCGACCTTTGAGCCGTTCAAGGTCCCGCCCGGTCACGTGTGGGTTATGGGCGACAACCGGCCAAACTCCAAGGACAGTCGGATCCTCTGCGGCGGACCAACCCCGATCGACGAGGACACCATCCAAGGGCGCGCGTTCGTCACTATTTGGCCCGTGTCCTCGCTCAAGCTTCTCTGACCGACGCCGTGTGTGGTCCAGCGTCCCTTACCGGTTGAAGCGTCCGAGAACCTCCATCATGCGGTCGACATGGTCGGAGAAGACCCCGTCGACGCCCATCACGAGCAGTTCCATGAGCACCCGCTCGTGTTGCGCGTCCCATCCGAGGCACACCAGCTCGAAGCGATGGAAGAGGGTGGTGAGTCCGCCCGTCCAATCGTTGGCGTGCATGTTGATGGCATTGATGCCGACCTCGGCCAGCGTGGCTGCCCGTCGCTCCGGACCTTCCTTGATCCGGCCGATCCGGGTCGAGTCGACCAGTCGGACCCGATCGGAGAGGTCGCGCCACCCGGCCACCGTCTCCCAGCTCGGGTGGCAGAGCCAGAGCTTCGCTTCCGCCTCTGGGCCCGCGGCCTTGGCCTCAGCGATGACCGCTCCAGCCGCAGCCGGGTCCTTCACGTCGAGGGACAGCTCAAAGTTGGTCCCACAGGTGGCGTAAAGCTGCCCCAGCGACGGCACCCATTCTGGGAGCTCGTCAAACCGGAACTGGCTGATGCGTCGGCGACGCAGGCCCTGGCGGACGACGCCGTCGTGGTCGAGGACCGGGACGCCATCAGCCGACAGCCACACATCGCTCTCCAAGCCCGAAGCGCCGAGGCGCAGCGCGAGCTCGAAGGCCGGGAGCGTGTTCTCCGGCGCGTGAGCACGAGCGCCCCGGTGGGCGAAGGTGATCGGTGGACGGATGAGGGCTTCCACGGCCGCCCACCGTAGGCCGGGTGCAACGGCAGCGGGTGCTCAACCAGCCAGATGGGAGACGGTCTCGGTTCCACTGTTGACGATCTCTGGCGGTGGGCCGTCCTTCGGCAGCGAGAACGAAAACCGACTTCCGACGCCGAGCCGGCTCTCGCACCAGATCCGTCCGCCTTGGAGCTCTACGAGCCGACGACACAGGTACAGCCCGAGGCCGGTGCCTCCGTGGGCCCGGGTGGAGCTTCCGTCCAGTTGGTGGAATCGTTGAAAGAGGTTCGGGATTTCACCGGAGTAGATGCCCGGACCGGTGTCATCGACGCGCACCTCGATGGAGGGCCCGTGATCGACCAGGCTGACGACCACACGACCCTCGCTGTACTTGAGCGCGTTGTCGAGCAGATGCTTGATGACCTGATCGAACTTTGGTCGATCAAGACGGGCGGTTACCGGCATCCGCTCTCGCTCCACCGCGACACGATCGGCGGCGAAGCCGTCGAGCACCTCGGCCACGTTGCAGGGCTCCAGGTCGAGTTCGGGATGGGAGGACTCGATCGATGACACGAAGAGGAGGTCTTCGACCAATCGCTCGAGCCGGGTCGCGTTGGCGGATAGCGCGGCCAGTGCAGCCTCGCGGGACGACTCCTCCATCTCGCTGCCCTTCCTCTCCAGCATGCCGAGGTAGCCCTTGATCACCGTGATCGGCGTGCGGAGCTCGTGGCCGATCACCGACACAAAGTCGTGCTTTGACTGTTCCTGCTCCCTCACGGTGGTCATGTCCTCCAGCACCAGCACTTTGCCGAGGTTCCGCCCGCCGGCAGCCTTCATTCGGCGCGTGACGGCTTGATAGATCCGGCCAGGCGCTTGCCCGAGCAGGGCCTCGACGCTGCCCTCGTCCTCCCGGGCGACGAGGGCTTCTAGGATTTGGTGACCGAGCCGACCGGCGACCGGCTGGCCAACGGCAAAGGCTTCCGGAAGGTGGAAGAGTTCGGCTGCGGCCCCGTTGACTAGCACGAAGCGGTTCTCTCCGTCGAGGACGAGCACGGGGTTGGGCGTCGAATGCACCACAGCGGCGAGGCGCTGCTCGTGGTCACGCACCTTGGCCGCCAAGGCCGCCCCCCTGAGGGTGCCAGCCACCTGGTTGGCGAAGGCACAGATCAAACCCTCGCCGGTGACGTCGGGTCGCTCACCAAAGAGCAACAAGAGGAATCCGTAGCGCGTGCCAGCCGCGACCAAGGGCACCGAGACCGCCGTTTCGGCCCCCGTTGTCAGCGCAGTGACAACCGGATGGTCTGGCGCCTCAATACGGAGCTTGGGTGATGCGACCAGGGTACGGAACTCCGGGTGTTCGCTGGCCCGGCGAAGAGCAGCGGCATCGAGACCGCGGTAGTGGCCAACCTTCCAGCCGGCACCGTCGGGCACGAGGGCAAATCCGGCGGTAACACCGAACAGCCGCGTGGCGGCATCGAAGGCCCGTGGGAGGATCGCTGCTTCGTCGAGCTGTTCGCCGACCTGGAGCATCTCCGCAGAGAAGTCAGCGACCGAGGCCCGTTGCACGGTGGGGCGGCGGGCGAGGGCGAGGCCAGCCGCGTCGGCAAACACAGGCAGGGGAGCACTGTCGAGCCGGACGGGGTCGCCGCCGATGGCAAGAGCGCCAATGACCTGACCGGCCAGGCGGATGGGCTCAGCGATGGCGCCGGAGCCACTCGCCGCGTCGCGCTTGCGGGCCAGGCGATCGTCCCCGATGCATCGTTCCGCGGTCTCGCGGACCACCGATGGGGTGGTCCCGGTGCTGACGACCGGCGTTGCCACTCCGTCCACGAGCGCCACGATCATCCCATGGCGACCACCGCCGGCATGAACCGCCCCGGTCAAGGCATCTTGGAGGAGGCGCACCGGATCGGCCCCGCTGTTGACACCCCTGAGTACCTGGGCCAGAAATTGAAGGACGCCTTCTCTCATAT
>JBPCMH010000071.1:0-4681 GCA_051002495.1 Acidimicrobiales bacterium | reverse complement strand
GGCGAAAGCGCCGGACTTGTCAGGGCTACCCTCCGCTCGCGGTGGCCGGCCCGTCATCGGCGGCCTGGTCGTCGGCCGCCTCTGGAACGTTCTGATCAACCGTGCCCGCGGCCTCGACGGCCCGGGCGTGGTCCAACTCATGGATGGCTGCATCGAGCTCTTCGCGCACACCAGCCAGCGGCACGATGTTGAGCACGGTCTGGCCGCCCCTGAGCAGGTCAACGATCTCTTCGCCGCTGTGGGCGAGGACGGATTTTCCATCGTTCATCACGAGGTTGGCCGTGGCGAGGTCGGCGCCGAGGTGACCCCGGAGGTACCCGATGGCCTTCCGAGATGACTGCAACGAGATGTCGGCATCGAGCATGCGCTTGATCACTTTGAGCTCAAGGAGATCCTCATATGAGTAGCGGCGCTGGGTGCCGGAGCCTCTCGCGCTCTTGATCGACGGCTTCAGCAGGTCGGTCCGAGCCCAGTAGTCGAGCTGGCGATAGGTGATGCCGACGATCTTGCAGACCTGAGGACCTGAGAAACCGTCTTCGTTGGCGGTGGGCATGGGGAAGTGCCTCCTGAACTGGGAGCGGACCCGCTCGGGGCCAGCGCGTGACATCTGCGTAACTACGACTGTGTCAGTCAGGGTACGCCCGCGGTCATCCACCGTCAACGGGCGTGTGCTCGGGGGCCGGATTAGGACGCGAAGTCTTCGGGCCGGACCTCGGCCACAAACCGCTGGAAGTCTTCGATGACCTGGTCGGGATCCTCACCATCGGCGCCGGATTCGACGACCATCCCCTCGGCGTCGATCAGAGCGTCATCGGCGTAGATCGTGGTGCCGGTCCGCACGGCCAAGGCGATCGCATCAGATGGCCGACTCGAGATGGTGATCAACTCACCAGCCCGCCGCAGGCGGATCTCGGCGAAGAATATGGCATCGACGAGTTCGGTGATCACCACCGCTTCAACCGTGATGTCGAGCCCATCGAGCAGGTTCTTCATCAGGTCGTGAGTGAGCGGCCTCGGGGGGTTCTGACCTTGGATCGCCCTGGCGATTGAGGTGGCTTCCTCGTGCCCGATCAGGATCGGCAGCGTACGAGCCCCATCGCCGACCTCCTTCAACAGGACGACCGGGACGTTGTCTGGAAGTTGCACCCGAATCGAGGCGAGGGTCATCTCGACCATGAGCCAACCCTACCCCTGATACAGGGCAACCACATGGGCAACCGGATCCTGCCTGATGGCTTCGGGATCAGCGGCATAGACATCGCGCAGATTCCTGAAATGGCCGTCGAGGTCAAGGCCGTAGCCAATGACGAAGTCGTTCTCGATGCGAAAGCCGCGGAAGCGAACGGGCGTCGGGACGATTCGCCTGGCCTCCTTGTCGAACATGGCGCACACCTCGACTGACTTCGGGCCCCGGCTGCGCAGCTCGTTCAGCAAGTAGGTCAACGTGAGCCCCGTGTCGATGATGTCTTCGACGACGACCACTTCACGGTCGTGGATGTCGACATCGAGATCCTTGACGATCCGAACCCGTCCGGTCTCGCCAAACGCTGACAGGGCCATGAAATCGATCTCGGGCTGGACGGTCATCGCCCGGACCAGATCGGCGAGGAAGGGCACGCTTCCCTTGAGCACCGCAACCAGCAGCACGCCGTCGCCATAGGCCGCGGACAGCTCGCCGGCAAGCCGCTCGACGGTCGCCTGGATCTCCCGGCCGTCGATCAGCGGCGTCACCCCAACTCGTCTCGGAGCACCAACCGCAACATCGCGGCTCGGAGGTCTTCGCCCAGCGTGGCGAGCTCGGTCAGGCGCTCCATGGCTTCCCGCCGCGCCCGGGGGTTCCGCTGCTTCAGCAACGGCATCACCAACTGCTCAAAGAGCCCAGCCTCCCGCTCCGCTGCGGTTTTGTACATGCGCAGGTGCCGAGCTTCGACGCCGTGTCGCATGAACCCGGCGGCCAGGCGGGCCACGGCCAGGGCTTCTTCGTCGTAGTACGCGGTCGCGCCGGAGACCTTGGCGTTGACCAGCCCGTACCGCTCGAGATCCTTGAGCGCGGTTGCGTCGAGACCGGTGGCTGTCGACAACTCCTCAGCCGTCAGGCTCACCCCAGAACGGGTCGGTGCCAACAGGCTGGTGTCTGGCGCTCGCATCGGCGGGGGCGCGGCGGCAGGCTCGGGGGTGTCGGCACCCTCCGCGACTGCCTGGTCGGCTGCGGCACCGATCGAGACCTGCCCGTCTGATTCGGCCTCACGACTCGCACCGGACATCGCCCCGTCCGCGGCCCCAGGCTCGTTCGCGTCGTCCCCATCAGTCTCATCGTCGGGGTCTGAGTCGAGCCGACCGCGGATCACCTTCAGCGGCAGATATTGCTCTCGCTGCTGGCGGAGTATCCAGCGCAGGCGCTCGATGTCGTTCGCGTAGAACTTGCGGTACCCAGAAGGGGTCCGCTCCGGCTCAAGAAGGCCCTGGCTCTCCAAGAAGCGAATCTTCGAGATCGTCAGGTCGGTGAACTCCGGCTGCAAGAGCGACAGCACTTCGCCGATGGACAGGTACGAGCGGTCCGCCACGCCCCGCCTAGCCAGCGCCGCCGGGCCCGGCCAGGAAGACCAGCTTGAAGCGGCCGATCTGTACCTCGTCGCCGTTGGCCAAGGGGGCTTTCTCGATGCGGTCGCGGTTCAAATATGTGCCGTTGAGGGAGCCGACATCACGCACGTGATAGACCCCGGATTCCTTGAAGAACTCTGCGTGTCGACGCGACACGGTGATGTCGTCGAGGAAGATCTCTGACTCCGGGTGCCGGCCCGCGCCGACGACCGCTGACTCCAGCGTGTAGCGAGAACCTGCGTTGGGGCCCTTGCGGACGATGAGCATGCCTGTGTCCTCGGGGAGATCCGGGAACGTGACGGCGTGGTCCTCGTCCGCGTCGGCCTGGTCGATCGCCGCGAAGGTGATCGTCGTCGGCTCACCCGCGGCATGTTCGAGGACATGACCGCAGGAAGAGCAGAAGTTTGAGCCGTCCGGGTTCTTATGCCCGCAGTTATTGCAGAACACGCCGGTCACGGTAGCCGCGAACCCTCAACCTCTACTCGGCGATGAGGGTGCGGTAGGCATCTGGGTCGAGCATTGCGCCCGCGGCGGCCCCATCGGCGACCTCGATGATGCAGATCCACCCCTCCCCGTAGGGGTCTTCGTTGAGTCGTTGCGGGGCGTCGTTGAGCTCGCCGTTGACCTCGACCACGGTGCCCGCCACAGGCGCGTAGATGTCGGAAACGGACTTGGTCGACTCGAACTCCGAGAACGTCGCACCAGCGTCGACCTTGGTCCCGGGCTCGGGCAAGCGAACGAAGACCACGTCGCCCAGCGCGTCCTGGGCGTAGTCGGTGATGCCGATCCGCACCCGGTTGCCCTCGACGCGGGCCCACTCGTGGTCGGAGGTGTAGCGGAGATCGTCGGGGACGTTGCTCATTGCCCGGACGCTACTGGACGCGCGGCCCGGAACGTGATGGGCTCGGCCAGTGCCGGCAGGGTCACCTTTGCCTGGCGTTCGACCTGGATTCGGACCCCTTTGAGGGCACTGATCGCGTCAACGGCACCGCCGGGAATCTTTAGGCCACCGTCAAGCGTCGCTGGCTGTCCGATGGCCTCGACTCGGTACGGCGGGCTCAGCGTGATGCCGTCGAGCACGATCGCCCCGGCTCGGTCGGAGAAAGCTGACGCGACCCCAACCCGGCGTCCGTTCACCGCCACTGCTTCGGCACCGGCGTCACGCAGCTCCTGCACGATGTCGATCATCGCGTCGTAGCCAACCACCTTGCTGGTATCGGCGACTGTGACCGCCACGCCGGAACCGGTGACCGCGACGGTGCCGGCCAACACCTGGAGTGATCTGAGTTGGTCAATCACGGCCTGGGCGGCGGCCGCATCGCTTTCCGAGGATCTGCGTAGATCGTTCAGCTGGATCTTGAGATCGGCGATCTCGGCCTGAAGGGCGTCCGCCTCGGTGTTCAGCCCAGCCAGGATGCGGGCCAGGTCGCCCTCGGTTTCGGCGGCCAGAACAGGCGCAGGCCGGCGCGGCCCCTGGACCTGCCCAATGAGGAGAAACCCGACGAGCGCGGCCAGCACCACGACAACCATCGCTCCCGCGCCCCGTCCCCGAAGCCGCTCCCGGAGTCGCAGCCCTGCCCTCCCCGGCGCGGTCACGCCCGGAACACCCGACGCCTGATGGCGGCCAGGTTCTGCAGGATCCGGATTCCGAAGACCACGACGACGGCCGTCGTCAGGTCAACCGCCAGCTGGTCCCCCACCCACACCAGCCCGGCTCCCGCCGCGGCGTTGGTCACGAAGGCGACGACGAACACGCGATCGTTGAAGGTGCGCTCGAGCCAGGCCCTGACCCCACCAAAGGAAGCGTCGATGGCGGCCACCACGGCCATCGCCACATAGCGGGTGAGGTCTTGGGAGACGGTTGGTTGCAGGACGGCGGCGATGAGAGCGCCGACGATGAGCCCGAAGACGGCCAGCATCAGGAACCGGCCTCCGGGATGGCTGCGGTGATGCGGACTCGGCCGGCGTAGGCCGGGGCTCGGAGATCGTCTTCGACGCCGACGCGGTAGCCCAGTCCGAAGACCTTCGCCCACCGCCGGAAACGAGCAGCGATCTCTGTGCTGTCGAACCGGTCGCGATC
>JBPCMH010000070.1:0-18211 GCA_051002495.1 Acidimicrobiales bacterium | reverse complement strand
TTCTGGGCCGCTCTTCGCAAGGTGTGGCCCGAGACGACCGAGCAGAGGTGTTGGGTCCATAAGGTTGCGAACTGCCTCAACGCACTGCCGAAGTCGGTGCAGCCAACGGCACGGCGGTTGCTGGCCGAGATCCGCGATGCCGAGGACCGAGCCCACGCGGTCACCGCCATCGACGCGTTCGCGGCGGAGTTCGCGGTGAAGTGGCCCAAGGCTGTCGCCAAGATCGTCGACGACGCCGAGCCGCTGCTCGCCTTCTACGACTTCCCGGCCGAGCACTGGATCCATTTGAAGACGACCAATCCGATCGAGTCGACCTTCGCGACCGTTCGGTTGCGGACGAAGGTGACCAAGGGGCCGGGCTCGAGAGCGGCCGGATTGGCCATGGCCTTCAAGCTCATCGAGGCCGCCCAAACACGGTGGCGGGCGGTCAACGCACCCCACCTCGTCGCCCTCGTCCGGGCCGGCGCCACCTTCAAAGCGGGCGTGCTCGTCGAGCGCAGCGACGAAGAAGAGGCCGTGGCGTGAGCGCCGTGCGCGACGACACCGCGACGACCGGCTGCGCCATGTGCAGCCGACAGTTCCGTCGTCTCGGCAGACAACGCTTCTGCTCTACCGTGTGCCGCCAAACGGCGTGGCGACGCCAGCGGTCGGCACCCGCCGAGCCGGTCGTCGCCAAATCCGACACCGTCTACGAGTGCCCCGAGTGCGACACCCGCTACCTCGGCGAGCAGCGCTGCCCGGACTGCAACACGTGGGCCCGACGGATCGGTCCCGGCGGATCGTGCCCATGCTGCGACGAGCCGATCGCCATCGCCGACATCCTCACCACCGACCAGCTTCTCCGGCCGAACTCAACGCCGAAAAGGAGGTGACATCCTCAAGCTGAACCCGCTCGGGAGGACGCCGCTCCAAAGAACCCATCCACAACTCTTGACTATTTCTCTGTCAAGCGCGACAATTCGGGCATCGGCGGATCTCCCGTCTGCGGACGAACGGAGGAGAAGATGCCTCTCATGCGTGTTGCGGCGATTGCAGCGACAGCGCCAGGGCAGTCAACTAGCCGCGCGTCGACCACCAAGGCCGTACCTCGGCGAGTGTTCGCGATCGCATGCGTCCTGGTCATGGTCGCTGGCCTCTCCGCGCTGCGACCGAACGCCGCCAACGCGGAGGCTAACTGTAGCGTCACGGTCACAAATCCCTTCCGACTGGATCATCCAGTAGACATCGAAGTCCCTGTTCCTGTTGTCCACGCCGGCGGTTACGGGTACTGCCCCGATTCGATGGCGACGACGACAACGGTCTGCTTGTACGGCGATACCACCGTTTGCAGCGGATCCGGACGGCCTGGTGAGTACGATGGCTCGGACGCGGAACAGGTCTGCCCGCCGATCTGGGTCGGGTTCTCCTACGCCGTCGCTGTCGGAACTGCCGGCCTCCCGCACCAGGCCACCTCCGGAGTGGTCGAGATTCGTTGCCCCGTCCCTGTCGTCGGCGGTGGGCTTCCGTGACCTTGTCAGCCGAGCGGCCGAACCGACTGCTTGGAACGGTGGTGGCCCTCGTGGTCGCACTCGTCGCCGGCGCGTGTTCGGCAGGCGAACCAAACGCGGTCGACCCGGCGGATTCGCGATCCTCGGTAGCATCGACTGCGACTCCCGATACGGCGGACGCGATGGAAGGTGGGGAGACCCCCGGGGCCGGTAGCGCAGCCGGAACGAGCACCTCCGCCACGAGTGGCACCGCCGGGTCGACGAAGACGAACGGCATTTCACAAAGCGGCCCGGGTGCCTCCCCTCTGTCGACTGTCCTCGAAGACCCTCCGGACACCATGCCCGGCCGGACCTATGACCCGGCCGCCGTCGGCCTCATGCGCGAGCACTGCATGAACATGCCCACAGCCGAGTTCTTCAAGAACCACCAGAGAGCACCGTTCGCCGACTTCGAAGCATGGTTTCCCATGCGCCCGCTCGCCCGCACCACCAGCCTGCCCGCCGGCGACCCCCGGGAGGTCGTGTTCGTCGACGCTGGAGATGAGGACCTGCGCGGTCGACAAGGCGATCCCGACGACAGCTTTGGGACCCACGTCCTGTGGACCGGGCGCGACCCCGACCACGCCCCCGTGAAGGAGCTCCTCGAGGCCGGCGGCGCAATGGTGATGTACGCGTCGACCCAGTCTCCCTACGCGAGGCGCGACCAACAGGAGCCGGTCGTCGTTCGCAGCCAGCCCGGCGGCATCAGCCAGCGTCGATGGTTCCTCGGCTGCGTCGACGTCGACCACTGGGAAGTCGACTGGGCTGCGCCCGCGTCTCGAGGTGGCTACGTGTACATGCGCGTGTACTTGAGCGCCAAGCAGTTCACGCGCGCGCAGGCCCTCGGGTTCTGCGAGGCGATGGAGAACTCGCCGCGGTAGGACCGAGAGCACCGAAGGTCTTTGCGGGCACCTCGGCGCTTCGCACGGTCTCCTAGCCTCCGGTTCCCGAGCCTTGAAACTCGTAACCGCTAGCGCGGCACTTCGAACATCGGCGAACTGGGGAATGGAGCAGCCCAATTGCGCGCGTCTTGGTCATCGTGTTCACGACTAGGCAGGTGTGCATTGTTGGGCCGCTGGCCTGGTGGTAGTGGCATCGCACGTCCATCGCCCGGGAAGCGGTGGCGGGTTTCGTCGGTCGGCGTGGGCCTTGCAATTCTCTTCAGCTTCGTGCCGGCTTGCGGCGACGGTGCTCGGCAGAGCCCGGGTGGAGGGCCCTCGGCTGCTTCCACCAGCAGTGCTGGGGAACACCCAGGGTCAGGCCCCACGTCCGTTGAAGACCAGAGCGCGGCAGCCCAAGCAGGCGGTGGGCCGGGCGCGGCGGCCCGTGCCCCGTAGGGCGGCGGATCGAACGGAAGCACGTCGCCCGCTCCCGGATCGAGCCCGACGACTTCTGGCTCCGCGGCGGGCGGGCCGCCGGACACGTCCGCGATGATGGTCGTGTGTGAGAGCCGGAGTTTCACCGAGACGTTCTCGGAGACGGACCAGACCACGTTCCGCCGGATGTCTGACTGGTTGGGGCGGCGGCCGCTGCATCGGGCATCGCCCACGGACGGCCGCTCGGAGCTCGTGCTTGTGTCTGGCGGACCGCGTGACGATCGAGACGGGCTGGACGGCGACCCTCGCACCGGTTACGGACTACAGCTGGCCCACCGGTCCGGGCATCCCGACAAGTCCACGGTCCGGGAGATGTTCGACAGCGGGGCCAGCATCGTCTTCTACGGTCAGCGCCAGCGTGATCCAGGACCCGACCACGAGCCGGTGCGGGTCAAGGGCAGCGAAAGCTTCGTCCATCCTGCCCAGGGCATCGGGTGCGTGAGGATACCGCTGTGGTCTGTCGTTTGGTACGTGCAGAGCACCACCGGTGAGTGGGCCACGATGCGGATGTTCGTGTCTGCCGCGAAGTACACGAAGGAAGAGGCAGTCGCCTACGCGAACTCCTTCGAGACCTTCGTCGGGTAGCGCCGGACCTCTTCACGGAAAGGGGGGGTTGACCGACACAGTGCCAGTCTCGAACGGATGGTGCGATAACGCTTTCGACACGCAACGCCGGCGTGGCGTGGCCGCAACAACTCGTCAACTCTGGTCGTAGCGGCGGGTTATACGCCTACCCAGCGCCAAAGTCAAGCCTTGACTTGTCACCGAGGAAGATCACACTACGGGTGGGACGGTTGGTGAGAATCCATCGTCACGAAGTGACGTCCTCACGCCCTTAGGACGGTAAACAATGCCCGGCCTTGAATTACACTCCGGACATCGGCTGGTCCGGTGCCAGCGGAGGTTGGGGGCAACCATGCGGATGGTTCGCACCGCGGCGGTGCTGGCGCTTCTGTGGAGTGTGAGCGGGCTGGTGCTGCTGCCCGGGCCAGACTGCGCTTGCGCAGACGGGCTGCTCGGTCAGCGTGACTAACCCGTTCCCGTTGGCTCATCCTGTTGACATCGAGGTCGCCGTTCCCGTCGTCCACGCTGGCGGCTACGGCACGTGCCCCGGGTCGGTTTTCACAACGACGACGGTCTGCATCTTCGGCGGCGGCCCGGGTGTATGCAGTGGTTTCGGTCGAGATGGCGACTACGACGGTTCGGACGCGGAGACGGTGTGCGTCTCGGGCTTCTACATCGCCTTCGCATCAGTTGTCGGCTCATCGTCGGTCGGGACCGGTGAGTTCTCCGAACTGGTCGAGATCGATTGCTACGCCCTCGGGCCAATCGACTGGTGGTGACCGGCCTGCGACTCCGGCGCCCAGTCGTCTCGGTTGCGACGGTCGTGGTCTGCTTTGCGACGATCGTGGCGTGCCAGGGCACCGCTCCGTCTTCGATGGCCGGAGGTCGAGAGGATGCCGCGCCGCTCACATCCTCTACCTCCGACCTTGGCGCGGGTGGCCTGCCGCAGGTGTCGAATCCCGCCGTTGGTGGTGGCGCTGGTGCGGGCTCCCCACCAGCTGATGGAGCGGCCTCCGTCAGCGTGCCGCGGGCGGCGGGCAGCAGTTCGGCGCCGCAATCGCCGAACCCTTCGACCGCGCCCACCGGGCCACCACCACCCGAGTCCGCAGCGTCGGTCCTCGCGAGGTGCGACCAGCGGACCGTCGTGGAGACCTTCTCGAACACCGAGCGGACGTCCTTCGGAATGCTGGTCGGTTGGCTGGGTCGCCGGCCAGTGCACCGAGCACCGGTCGCGGGCCGCTCGGAACTCGTGCTGGTCTATGGCGGCTCGGGCGAAGCCCACGGAACCCAAGGCGATCCCACCAAGGGCTACGGGTTGCAGCTCGTGTACTCCGCCGGCGACCCGAGCCGATCAACGGTGCGCGAGTACTTCGCCAAGCGAAACAGCATGGTGTCCTTGCTCCAGCGTCGGCGCGAGCCCGCGTCGAACTCTGAGCAGGTCTCAGTACGAGGCAGCACCGGCTACTTCTCCCGCGCCGACGGCATCGGGTGCGCGAAAGCAAACCTGTGGTCGATCCTGTGGCATGTCCAGGGGACGGACGGCGCGTGGGCGACGATGCGGCTGTACCTCTCGGCGGACCAGTTCACCAAAGACCAGGCCGTCGCCTATGCGCAGTCCTTTGAGGACTTCGCCGGGTAGGTCACGCACCAGTTGCGCGCCATGATGAGCGGTGTACAGTCGGCGGCCGTGGGCGGCACGCTGGAAATCCAAGACGTTGTGTCACAGGATGACCGGCGTGCTGCCCTCGTCGTTGCCAACAGGGCGCGCCCCTGGGCCTTCGAATCTGTGTTGCGCGCTGATGCGCTGCTTGCAAGACCTGCACGTGTGTTGTGGGAGGGCGTTGCGCTAGTCGAGGGCCAGGCAGTAGGCGTCGCACGAGTGCGAGAGCCGTTCGACGACGGCTCGGGCACCGTCATGGTGTCAGTCGATGTCGTTGTCCGTCCCGAGTTTCGCAGTGAAGGGATCGGTGCTCGTCTCACCGACGAGGTCCGAACTCGGCTGCCGGTCGGCTCGCCGTTGTTCCTCACGGCGTGGGTCGAAGCGAGCGACGAGCGCTCGGCTGGGCATCTCACCAAGCTCGGCTTCGACTTGGGTGAGCCTGAGCTAATGCGTCACATATGCCACGACCTGTCCTCGTCGGCTGGTCCGAACCTTGACGGGTCCCTGCGTGGTCTCAACAGCCTCGATGAGCGGCAGTGGATCGCGGTTCATGCGGCGCTCGGGCCGGCGCTGGATGAAATGCCTGGCGCTCGCGCGGACCTGGAACCGTTTGAGGAGTGGTGTCAGCTCCAGAGGCGGTCGTTGGCCGCCAACGGCGAACGGATTGTCGCCCTCGACGGTGACGTACCCATTGGGTTCACTGGTTTCGATGCCGGGCTCGGCGTGCCTTGCGGGTATGTCGACGTGACCTTCGTCGTTCCAGAGCACCGCGGCCGCGGCCTCGCCAGAGCCATGAAGCTGGCACTGCACGCAAGCGCGCACCGAAGGGGCCTCGCTGTGCTCACGACCGCGGTCGCGCCCATGAACGCACCAATGCTGCGGGTCAACGAGCGGCTCGGATATGAGCCGCGGTTCCGACGGTGGGGCACGCTGCGAACCGCCGCCACCTGAGCGCTCCGAGCACCGCTCCCCTGACTATCAATGGCGGACATCACACTCTCGGAGTTGCTTGGGCGCGTCCGGATGAGCGGTGTACAGTCCGCGGCCATGAGAACGATGCGAGGATCGTGGTCCTGTTGGTTGCCGTCCTGATCGGCGGCGGATGTGGAGCAGCGAAGGGGGTGAACGAGGCGCGCAAGACCGGCGACTCGGTGACGACGATGACGATGGCGCAACGACCTCCAAAGGGCCGATGGGACGTGGCCGAGGGTGAGAGCCGCACGTCGTTCATCGACGACGGCAAGGACAGCTACACCTGCTTCCCGTCGGGCGAGGACGGCGCGACGCAGTGCATGATCAGTTGCACTTCTCCTTCCCCGATCCGAACTCCGAGGGCTAGGCCCTAGCCGAACGCCGAGGGCTAGGCCCCCAACGGGTTCAGGCGTCGCTGAGTCGAAACGCGTCGCGCCAGCGGAGTTTCGAGCCACTGCGCAGGACGGCCCGGCTGTAGATGGCCGCGGCGACCCTGGCCACCAGCACGATCCCCACCACGCTGACGGCGGCGGAGGCAAAGACGTGGGTTAGGCCGATCTCGCCGATGGCGAACATCACCGGCACGAGGAACGGCGCGGTCGGGGGGAACCACGACAGGGCGGACACCGCGGGGGACGGGTCGCCGCCGGTCAACAACGTGAACGAGAGCAGGTAGCTGACCAGCAGCGGGATGGTGACGGGGAACGACGCGTTTTGGGCGTCTTCCTGGCGAGTGACCAGCGCGCCGGCGGCCGCGTACACGCAGCAGTAGAAGGCGTAGCCGAGCAGGAACCACAAGAGCATGACCAACATGGCCGAGACCGACGCGCTGTCGAGGAAGCTCGAGCCGGTTACCAAACCAGTCACCACCGCTGCGGCTAACAGGAGCATTGCCTGGCCGAGGGCGACCACGCCGATGCCCAACACCTTTCCCACAAGGAGCTGGCGCGCGGTGATCGTGGACAGCAACACCTCGACCACCCGCGACGACTTCTCCTCGACCACCCCGTTCAGCACCCACGACCCGTATTGGATCAACAGCAGGTACAGCAGGATGATCCCGAACAACGCCGTGCCTCGGCTCCGGTTGTCGGCGCTGGCGGGCTGGAGGCCGGTGACGGCGGGGGCAGGCGAGGCCAGCGCGGCGGCGGCTTGTTCGGGGCTGAGGCCCTGTCGCTCAAGGCCAGCCTGGAGGCGGACGGCCTCGGAGATGCTGGCCACAAGGCGGGCCTTGCGAGAGATGTCGGTCGGCTGTAGCTCGCGGGCGATGACGATTTCATCCGGCGGGATCACGCCGACGTCGAGGACGCCAGTGTCGACCGACCGTCGCGCCTCTTCGGCGGTCGCGGTGTCCTGGAGGCGGACGGTGCCGCCCGCGGCGACGCCGGACTGGGCGATCGCGGTCCGCATTGCCTCGGAGACCTGGCCGACGATCCCGACGTCATAGACGCGGACCTGCTCGCCGCGGAGCGCCGGAAGCGCGATGCCGCCGCAGACGATGAGCAGCGCGATCGCGGTCGAGATCTTGATCGAACGCGATCGCAGTCGTTCGGTGATCTCCCGTCCGGCGACGAGGCGAGTGGCCGGCGAGGAGCTCATGGAGCGCTCGTCGCGGGTTGGGATCCGACCGCGGCCCTGAACACATCGGACAACGTTCGGTGCTCGAGGCTGAAGTGGCGGAGGTGTCCGGCAGCCTGCGCGGCGAGAAGTACCTGGTCGGCCTCGGCGCCGTCGCCGAGTCGCAGCCGAACCCTCGGTCCGATCGACCCGACGACGTCGACGCCGGCAATCTGGTTGGGCCAATTCGAATCGTCGGCGTCGACCTCGACCACGACGTGGCGCCCGTCCGGCCGGGTTAGGTCTGCGACCGATCCAGATGCGACGAGCCGGCCCTGGTGGATGATCGCTACCTCTTGGCAGAGGTCTTCGACGAGGTCAAGTTGATGGCTCGAGAAGATCACGGCGACGCCAGCCGCAGCCTGCTCGGCGAGGACGGTGGCGAGGGCGTCGATGCCAACCGGGTCGAGTCCGGAGAACGGTTCGTCGAGGACCAACACCTCCGGCGAGTACAGCAGAGCGGCGGCCAACTGCACCCGTTGTTGGTTGCCGAGAGACAACGCCTCGAGCTTGTCAGTGGACCGATCGGCGACGCCAAGCACCTCAGCCCAGTGGTCGGTGGCCACCGCCGCGTCGGTCTTCGACATGCCGTGGAGCCGGCCGAGGTAGATGAGCTGATCTCGGACGACCATGGTCGGGTACAGTCCGCGCTCCTCTGGCATGTACCCGAAACGCTGGCGGACGCTGGCGTCGACCGGCTGTCCGTTCCAGGTGACCGACCCTTCGTCGGGGATCGAGATGCCCATGACAGCTCGCATGGCGGTGGTCTTGCCGGCGCCGTTCGGCCCCAGGAACCCGACCACCCGGCCCTTCGGTACCGAGAAGGACAGCCCGTCGAGCGCGGCGACATCACCAAAGCGGCGGGTCAGCGACGTGAGCTCGAGCACCCGGTCACTCTAGGTACCTATGCGCCCACCGCGGACCAGGCCGGTGACAATCGACTGGCGGCCTGTGGATATCGACATGCTTGTAACCATTGGGCCTCCGGGGCGGTCGGACCCACATGCTGGAGGCCCTCCCCCTGACCCTGCCCGCCTGGATCGAGAAGGCTGCCGATCGCGGCAACTCGATCACGTTCGTCACCGGCGGGGAGACGGTGACCCTGCCGTGGGCCCAGCTTCACGACGAGGCCAGGGCTATGGCTGCCGCCCTGCAGTCACGGGGTGTGTCGCCCGGAGATCACCTGGCGCTCCTCGGGCCGACCACCCGAACCTTCGTCACTGCCATCCAGGCCACCTGGCTGGCTGGCGCCACCGTCGTGGTGCTGCCGCTGCCGATGCGGCTGGGTTCGCTGGACGAGTTCGTGGCCCAGACCCGCGTGCGCATCCGCGCCTCCGACGCCACCCACGTGCTCGTCGACCCCGACCTGGCTGCATTCATCGAACCGTCGCCGGACGACCCGCCCCTGGTGTTGCTGTCCGACCTCGAAACCGAGGGACGCCGCCTCGGCTCGGAGCGCTTCGAGTGGGCCAAGATCGGCGAGGACGACCTCGCCATCCTGCAGTTCACCAGCGGGTCGACCGCGGATCCCAAGGGCGTCATGCTGCCGCACCGCACGGTGCTGTCGAACCTGCAGGGCGTGGCCGCGGCGGCCGAGTTGGTGCCCGACGACGACGTGCTCGTTTCGTGGCTGCCGCTTTATCACGACATGGGCCTGATCGGCATCACCACCCTGCCGATGGTCTATGGCGCGGATCTTGTCATCGGCGCTCCTCAGGACTTCATGGGATCGCCCGGACGCTGGATGCAGTGGATGAGCGACTTCGGTGGCACCGCCACGGCTGGTCCCAACTTCTCGTACGCGCTGGCCGCTCGGGCGCTCAAGCGCATGGACGGGCTCGACCTGTCCCGCTGGCGCATTGCCCTCAACGGCGCCGAGCCCATCGACCCGTCAACCATGCGGGACTTCTGCGAGGCAGCCGCACCGCACGGGTTCAGGCCAGAGGCTGCCTTCCCCGCTTTCGGTATGGCCGAGGTTGCGATCGGTGGCACCTTCCCGCCCCCGCTCCGGGGTATGGCCGTCGACGCCATTGATCGTTCGTCGCTCGAGAACGATCGGTTTGCTCGTCCGGTGGCCTTCGACGCACCCAACGCTCGACAGTTCGCGCTGTTGGGCAAGGCCATCCCCGGCCTTGAGATCCGGATCTGCGACCCCGAGACCGGCAACGTGCTGCGCGACCGTGAGGTCGGCGAGCTCGAGATCTCCGGTACGTCGGTGACGCCTGGCTACTACAAGAACCCAGAGGCGACCGAGCGCAGCTTCCACGACGGTTGGCTGCGCACCGGTGACCTGGCCTACACCGTCGATGGCGAACTCGTCGTCTGCGGTCGCATCAAGGACCTCATCATCGTGGGCGGACGCAACGTCTACCCCGAAGATGTGGAACGGGCCGTGGAGGGCGTCGAAGGTGTGCGAGCCGGCAACGTGATCGCCTTTGGCGTCGATGGCCGCAAGGGTAAGGAGTCGCTCGTCGTAGTGGCTGAGACCAAGGCCGACGACACCGCTGTGGTCAAGCTGGCCATGGCCGAGAGAGTGCGCAGCGCCATTGGCCTCCCGGCCGGCGAGATCGTGCTGGTAGCCCCGGGCACGCTGCCCAAGACCTCATCGGGCAAGCTCCAGCGCTCGCTGTGCAAGCAGCGCTTCCTTGGCGCTGAGCTTGAGCTCGCTGGCGTCTAGCCCTTCTGGAGAGCGGCCACAGTCTCTCGACGCTGATCGGCGTCGCTCGAGACCTGTCCGTAGAAGCTGCACCGATCGATGGCATCGCCGAAGCGCTTGATCAGGAGCGGGGCGATCTCGTCGGGCTCGCCGATGACGGCGAACGCCTCGAGGATCTCCTCATCTATGAGCCCTGCCATCTCCTGCCACTTGCCCTGCTTGGAGAGGGCGTTGAGCTCGGTTTGGAGATCGCCCCAACCGTGGAGGTCGAGCACGCCGCGGTAGGCGGGCGTCGAGCCGTAGAACGACACCTGTGACTTCACCAAGCCGGCTGCCGCTTCCTTTTCGCCGTCGTTGTTGCCGCTGATGACGAACGCGGGATAGGAGAACTCGAAGTCGTCGCGGCTGCGGCCGGCTTTGGCCAGGCCACGCTCGACGGCTGGCATGGTGACTTCGCGCAGGTACCGCTCGGTGGTGAACGCGTGCACCAGCAAGCCGTCGCAGACTTCGCCGGCCACCTCGGCCATCAGCTCTCCGACCGCGGCGAGAAACACCTTCGGCGGCCCGTGCGGATTTGCCCCAGGCACGAAGAACGGGGTCATCAGGGTGTGGGAGTAGAACTCGCCCCGGAATTCGAGCTTGGCGCCGGTGTTCCAGGATTCCCAGATGGCTCGCATGGCCAGCACGAACTCGCGCATCCGCGCCGCTGGATGCGACCACGGCATGGAGAAGCGCTTTTCGATGTGCGGCTTGATCTGCGAGCCCAACCCAAGGATGAATCGACCCTTGCTTGCCAACTGCAGGTCGTTGGCCGTGTAGGCCAGCGTCATCGGGCTGCGAGCGAACGCCACCGCGATTCCTGTGCCGAGCTCAAGCCGCTCGGTGCTCTGGGCGGCGAGCAGCAACGGGAAGAACGGGTCGTGGCCCGTCTCCGCCGAAAAGATCCCGTCGTAGCCCTCGTCTTCTTGGAGCTTCGCCATCGCTGCCGCGTTGTCGAGCCCCCCGATGCCTCCATCTACCTTCATGGCGGCGACGTTAGCCGTCGTTCCCGTCGCCCCGTCGCCTGGCCGGCTCACCCCGTTGGGCGATGTTGAACCCGGCGCCGACCAGGGCCAGGTGGGTGAAGGCTTGCGGGAAGTTGCCGAGCATCCGCTTGGCTTCAGGGTCGTATTCTTCGGCAAAGAGACCGACGTCATTGCCCACCGCGCACGCCTGATCGAACAGCGCCTCGGCCTCGTCCTGGCGTCCGAGCAGGACCAACACTTCCACCAGCCAGAACGTGCACGGCAGGAACGTCGCCTCGGCGCAGCCAATGCCGTCGACCTGGCCGACCGCGCTCGTTGAGTACCGGCGGACGAAGCCGTCGTGCACGAGGTCGCGCTGGATGGCGGCCACCGTGCCATGCACCCGGTCGTCATCCGCGGGGAGGAAGTGGACCAGCGGGATCATGAGGACGGCCGCGTCGAGTTCGTCGGAGCCGTAGTACTGGGTGAAGGTGTCACGCTTTGCATCGAAGCCGTGCTCACAAACCTCAGCGTGAATCTGATCCCGGATCGCGCGCCATCGGTCGGCTGGGCCGTCGAGCCCGAACTGGTCAACGGCCTTCACCGCCCGATCAAAGGCAACCCAGGCCATGACCTTTGAGTGGGTGAAGTGTCGGCGCGGTCCCCGCACCTCCCAGATGCCCTCATCGGGTTCGCTCCATGCCCCTTCGAGGTACTCAAGCATTGCCTTCTGCACGTCCCATGCGTGTCCCGCGGGCTGGATGCCCATCAGCCGAGCCATGTGGAAGGTGTCCATGATCTCGCCGTACACGTCGAGCTGAAACTGGTTGGCGGCTGCATTGCCGATGCGCACCGGCCGGGAGTTCTCGTAGCCGGCCAACCAGTCGAGTTCGATCTCGGGAAGGTGTCGCTCTCCGGCCGGTCCGTAAATGATCTGCATCTGCTCGGGCGAGCCAGCAACGGCGCGCAGCAGCCACCGCTCCCATGCTTCAGCCTCGTCGCGGTAACCGGCCAGCAGCAGGGCTTGCATGGTCAGGGTCGAGTCGCGAAGCCAGCAATAGCGGTAGTCCCAGTTGCGGCTGCCGCCGGGATGCTCCGGCAAGGACGTGGTGGCGGCGGCCACAATCCCGCCGGTGGGTTCGTAGGTGAGGGCCTTCAGCGTGATCAGCGATCGCTTTACGAGCTCCGGCTGTGGGCCGTCGTAGGAGCATTGCTCGGCGAACTGCTCCCAGTGCACGATGGTCTCGGCGATCGCGGCTTCGACGTCGACCGCGGTGGGGTGATCTTCATACGACGGATGCCACGCGAGCAGGAAGGGCACCTTCTGACCGGCTTCGACGGTGAAGTCGGCCACGGTCCGCTTGTCTTCGCCGTGGCACGTCACCGGCGACTGCAGAGTGACGGCGTCCGGACCGGCCACCATGCGCAGCCCATCATCGACCTTCATGACCCACGGCACCGTGCGGCCGTAGTCGAAACGCACGCGCAGATCCATATGCATCTCGACCGTGCCGTCGACGCCCTCAACGAGCCGAACGACGTCAGGCTCCCGGCTGCGGATGGGCATGCAATCGGTGATCTTGACCGTGCCAGACGCAGTCTCGAACGTGGTCTCCAAAACGAGGGAGTCGCCCACGTAGCGGCGCGTCGTATTCTCCACCGGTCCTCGTGGTGCGATCGACCAGCGGCCGTTCTCGTCATCGCCGAGCAGCGCGGCGAACAGCGCGCCGGAGTCGAACCGGGGCAAGCAGAGCCAGTCGATGGAGCCGTCCGCGCAGACCAAGGCCGCGGTCTGGGTGTCGCCGATGATTGCGTAATCCTCGATCCGTCCGGCCATGAGGTCAGTGTGCCCGACAGACGAGCCCTTTCGGGACAGGCCTCAGCCCTGGGTGCCCTCGTCGCGCAGGAATCGCTCGAGCTCGGCGGCCATTTCGTCGCCTGACGGCAGGTTCTGCCCGTCGAACCCAGCCGCATGGGATGCGTCTGGGCCCTCTTCCCGGTCGACCTGCTGTTCGAGGGCCCTCACCATGGTCTGATGCTCTTGGCTTTGCGCGATGAGCTCGTCGATGCGGTGGCGTGAGCCCGTGGTGGCCACCTCCAGCTCGGAGCTGTCGAGCGTGAGGTCGGTGAGCTGGGCCACACCCTCGACCAGCGCGACGCTGGCCGCTGGGTACGGCATGCCAGCTGCGTAGTGCGGCACTCTGGCCCACAGGCCGACGGCGGGGATGCCGGCGTCGGCGAAGGCGCGCTCAAGGGCGGCGTGCACCCCGCCAGGCACCTCAATGACGCCGGGGACGAAGCCGACCGCCTCGGCTAACTCCGCCGTCGTGGCTGTCGCGGCGAGCCGAACCGGCCTGGTGTGGGGAACCGGCGCGGGGAACGCTCCGAGGCCGACAGCAAGGCGCACGTCGAGCTCGCGGGCCACCTCCACGACGGCGGCCGAGAAGGCGCGCCACTGGTGGTCGGGCTCGGGGCCGGTGAGGGCGAGCAGCGATGCGCCGGTCATATCGCGTCCGGCACGAACATGGATCTCCGGCCAGTTCAGACCAGTATTGATCCCGTTCTCGATGCGAACCATTGGGCGCCGGCTGCGATGGTCAAGCAGCGCATCGGCGTCGAAGCGGATCACCGGCTCGGTGGCGACGGAAGTCAGGATGGCAGCGAGCGCGGCTTGGGCCCCCAGCCCGGCATCGATCCAGCCCTCCATGCCGAAGATGAGGACGGGTCGGTCGAGGGCGACGTCGCGAAGGCGCTCGTAGAGGTTCATGCCAACTGCTTGGCTGCGGTCTGCGACGCCTCGGCTAGTCGAACAACCGACTCGCCGAAGGCTTCCCATGCCGCGCCGTCCGAACCCATCGCGCCCTTGGCGTATCGGGTGTAAACGCCGTCGAGGATGCAGGCCAGCTTCCAGTACCCGAACGCGACGTAGAAGGGGAGGTCGGAGACGTCGCGACCGCTGGCTTTGGCGTACAGATCGACGAGCTCGTCGCGGCGGGGGAACCCGTCGAGGGTTGTCGCGCCGGCGCCCACGGCTGAGAACGCGTCGTCGCGGTCGTTCCAATAAACCATCAACAGACCGACGTCGGCCAGCGGGTCGCCGAGCGTGCAGGTCTCCCAGTCGAGCACGGCGATGACCTCGCCATTGGCATTGACCATGCAGTTGTCGAGCCGGTAGTCGCCGTGCACGATCGCCGCTTGCCCCTGCGGGGGGATGCGGGCCGAGAGGAAGTCGTGCATCTCATCGACGAGGGGGACCTCGCGCATCTTCGACTGCTCGAACTGTGAGTACCACCGCTTGAGCTGCCGAGCGATGTAGCCCTCTTTGCGGCCCAGGTCGCCGAGCCCGACGGCATCGGGATCGACGGCGTGAATGCGCGCCATCACGTCGACCAACGACTCGCCGGTCCGGCGACGGGCCTCCACGGTCAGCTTCTCGGCACTCGGCGCCTCTCTCACGATGAGTCCGTCCACGAAACCCATCACATAGAACGGTCGCTCATTGACTGCCTCGTCGGTGCACAGACCGAGTGCCGCCGGCACGGGGACGTCTGTCGGGCCCAAGCAAGAGATGAGTCGGAACTCGCGGGTCATGTCGTGGGCGGTCGGGAGCACATGCCCGAGGGGTGGGCGCCGCAGGACATAACTGGTGCCGTTGGCGTCGGTGACCTTGTAGGTCAGGTTCGATCGCCCACCCGCGAAGAGGTCGAACGTCAGCGGGCCGGTCGCGCCGTCGATGTTCTCTTCGAACCAAGCAGTGACCGATGACTCGTTGATCCCCTCCATGGCCGACACCGTAGTGGTGACAAGCCATCTGGGGCGCCGTTCGGCGGGAAGCGGGATAGGCGCCCGGGCTTGGGTAACGTCGCCGTATGGCCATCGATGTCACCGACGCCACCTTCGAGCAGGAGGTCTTGGAGCGCTCGGCCCAGGTCCCGGTCGTTGTCGACCTGTGGGCTGAGTGGTGCGGGCCATGTAAGACGCTGGGCCCGATCCTGGAGCGGGAGGTTGCCGCCACCGACGGCGAGGTGGTGCTGGCCAAGATCGATGTCGACGCCAACCCCCAGGCCGCGCAGGCCTTCAAGGTGCAGTCCATCCCCGCAGTGTTCGCCATTCGCGACAAGCAGGTCGTCGACAGCTTCGTCGGAGCGCAAGGCGACGAGGCTGTCCGCGAGTTCATCTCTCGGCTGTTGCCCGAGCCCAACGAAGCCGACCTCCTCACCGAAAAGGGCGACGAGGCGTCGTTGCGCCGGGCGCTCGAGCTGCAGGCCGACCACGTCGGAGCGGCGCTCTCGCTCGCCGCGCTTCTGGTCGAGCGGGACGACACCGACGAGGCGTTAACCCTCCTCGGACGAATCCCGGAAACGCCCGATGTCCGTCGACTTGTGGCCATGGCCCGTCAGGGAGACAGCGCTGGTACCGACATCACGGGCCAACTCGACGCCTTGCTCGATGAGGTCAAGGACGATGAGGACGCCAAGCAGAAGTACCTGGATCTCCTGGAGCTGCTCGGCCCGGACGACCCCCGCACAGGCTCGTACCGCCGGCAGCTCGCGTCGCGTTTGTTCTGAGCGGGCGCACAGAACCCCTGGCTCTCATCCGTCTGCCTAAGTAGCCTGCCGGTGGTCACGGTCGTCGTTGGCAGCGCCGACCGGTTCGCTCCCCCTCTCCGAGTGCATCCGAGCCGTGAGGGGCCCGTGCGTGACCGATCTCCCGCCACCGCCGACGCAGCCAGCCGCGCCAAGCCGACGACTGGCCGACTGGGCCACCGACCGGTGGGCATCGGTCGCACCGGTCATCCGGCGCCGAACGGTGATCATCGCCAGCCTCGGCGGGGTGCTTGTCGTTGCCGCGGTCGCGGTGGTCATCGCGGTCCGGCCGGGGCGTGCTCTCCCGGAGGTGTCGTTGCCGATGGCCTCGGCTCCGAGCCCGGCCTCGGCTGAGCCAATCCTCGCCCACGCCGCGGGCGCGGTGCACCGACCTGGCCTGTACCGACTGCCGGCCGGGTCGCGGGTGGCCGACTTGCTCGAGGCCGCGGGCGGACCAGTCACCGACGGCGATGTCGACCGGCTGAACCTGGCCGCGCGTGTCAACGACGGTGATCGCGTTTATGTGCCGCGGGTCGGCGAGCTCATGTCGGCCGATGAGGCCGAGCCGGGGGCGCCGACTGGCAAGCTCGATCTGAACGCCGCGACGCAATCCCAACTCGAGGATCTCCCCGGCGTCGGACCGGCAACCGCTTCAGCGATTCTCGATGAGCGCCGGCGGCGCGGTCGCTTCAAATCGGTCGAAGACCTGCTCGAGGTGCGGGGGATCGGCCCTGCCAAGTATGAGCAACTTCGTGAGCTCGTGCGCGTGTGACCGACCGATGGGCGGTAGTCGTGGCCGTGGCCGCCGCGTCTGGTGCTGTCGCTGGTGTCGCGTTCAACGGATGGGTCGTGGTGCTCGCCGTCGGCGTCGCGCTTCTGTCGTGGCGCCCAGCCGCATTCGGCATCGCTGTTCTGGTGGTCTGCTCGACGATGGCAGCGCGGGCCGAGGCCGGGCTGGAGCCGCCTGACCGGCACCGGGTTGAGGGATGGATGACGATGCTCAACGACCCGAGGGCATCTGCCGGCGGGGCGACCATGGTCGAGTTGCGCGTGGGGAGCCGGCGGGTGCAGGGGTGGGCCCGAGGTTCGGCCGCCTCGGCGCTTCGGTCGCGGCTCGCGGGCGAGCAGATCCGCGTGAGCGGGACCGTCGGACCTTTGGCGCCCTCTGCTCGTGAGCGCTTGCGTTGGCGGCACGTCTCGGCCCGGATGACCATCGACAGCATCGACGGCCACCGCTCCGGGGGGGCTGTGGCGCGGGTGGCCAACTCGTTCAGGCGAACGTTCGTCTCCGGGGCGCGCTCGCTCGACCGGAGTCAAAGGAGCCTTCTCGCCGGTTTCGTGATGGGTGACGACCGGGATCAGCCAGCCCGGTTGGCCGACGACTTCCGGGCCGCCGGCCTGACCCACCTGCTCGCGGTCTCCGGGCAGAACGTTGCTTTCCTTCTCCTTATCGCGGGCCCGTTCATCCGACGGGCAGGTCCGGCAGGGAAGGTGGTGATCGTTGGCGGGCTGCTCATCCTCTTCGGGACGGTTACTCGGTGGGAGCCCTCGGTCATCCGGGCAGTTGCCATGACGACGACCGCGTTGACGGCGACTTGGCGGGGGCGCCTGGCTGGTTCACTGCGATCTCTGGCTGTTGCCGTGATCGGACTGCTTCTCATCGATCCGCTGCTCGTGCACTCCGTGGGCTTCGTGCTCTCCGTCGGCGCGTGCATCGGGATCGCCACCTTGAGCGGGCCAATTGCCAGGCTGCTTCCCGGTCCTCGATGGCTCGTTCTCCCTGCCGCGGTCACCCTGGCTGCCCAAGCCGGCGTCAGCCCGGTGTTGATCCCGGTGTTCGGCGGGGTGCCGGTTGCGTCGCTGCCAGCCAACCTTCTGGCCGCGCCGGCCGCCGGTCCTGTGATGGTCTGGGGACTGGTCGGCGGCCTCTTGGCCGGCCTGCTCGGACCGCCGTTCGACGGGCTCATCCACGTGCCCACTTCCATGTTGCTTAGCTGGGTGCAAGTGGTGGCCAGGGTGTGCGGCACCGGTCGGCTAGGCGAGATCGGCTTTGCCCATTTGTTCGGATTGACCGTGGGCTTTGTATTGATCGCGCTTCGCCCGCGGGCTCGGTTGCTTGGGGCCTTGCTCATCGTCGTGGTTCTGCTGCTCCCGGCGCTCCGCTGGTGGGTACCGACCGACCTGGTTGGAACGGAGGCATCGAGAGACGTCGTGGTCTGGCGAGAGGGTGCCGCCACCGTGGTGCTCTTC
>JBPCMH010000069.1:0-2697 GCA_051002495.1 Acidimicrobiales bacterium | reverse complement strand
GCAGACCGGCGCCCACCAGTACCTTGAGGGGAACCGGGTCTGCCAGCAGGCTAGCTTGGCGGAACAGCAAGGCCAGGATCTCGCCCCGCTGCGACATAGTCTCGATCTCGGGCATGGTGTAGACCGTCCGTGTGCCAACCGCACTGGCGATCAGCGCGGGATCGCGAGAGACGACGAGGTCATCAACCACGCCGACCACGCCGACGGACCGCTCGTCCTGGGATCGGTAAATCAGCAGGGTGGCGCCTGGCTCGATGGCTCTTATGGCTGCATGGCACAGATAGGCCTTCTTGATTGCGTTGCCATATGGCGTCGGCGTCGCCGTCAACTCCAGCTGGCCTGGGAGCTCCGGGAAGAGTCGCCGTGCAAACCGGGGCTCAACCGGGACGACGAACGTCTGCCCGTCGACCACCTTCACGAGCGGCGGGCCGAAGCGAATGTGCAACTCCAGCGGGCTAAGCCGTTCCATCTCCTCGGCCGTTGGGTGCAGGCGCTTGGCGAGGATCACCTCCTCGCCATGGCGTCCTTCGTCCGTGAAGCCGAAGTCATCGACCAGTCGCAGTAGTCCCGGCTGTCGCTGGGCGAAGGTCGTCAAGTACAACCCGACATAGTCGTTGGCGTCCGCGTACCCGAAGATCGTCTTGAGGAGCAGCTCCCCGTAACGTAGCCCGCTGTGGCGCTCGGACACCTTGAATGTGCTGATCTTGAGTACCTTCCCCAACAGTCCGGCGTCGTTTCCATCCTCCTCCGGCTTGACCAGGCACAGCCCCGCATAACCGTCAGCATGGTCGCGGATGACCCATCCGCGGCGGTGCTCAAGCCTCGCCCTCTGCAGCCAGGCGTCGAACCCTGAATAGTCCTCCCGCAAGCTGTCGAAGATGGGATCGGCGAGGTCAAGCTCGTAGGCGAGGATCGGATCCACCGCCGGCGGCGCGACGTAGTCCACCCCGAACAACGCCTCGAGCACGGCCAACGCGCCCGCGACCGTCAGCACGCGCTCGCCGAGACCAACGCGCCGCGCCATTCGATGCAGGCCCTGATCCTCGGTCACCAGGTAGTGCACCGCGTCTGCCCCCACGGCCGCCAAATGCCGGTGGTCGACGTCGTCGTTCGTGCCGGTGGCCGCCGAGCCCAGCACGGCTGCCCAGTCGGCCGGCACCTGAGGCGGGGAAGTCAGCTGTCGGTATTTGTCAAACTGAACCTGCCGGGCGCGCTTGCGCGCGGCATCCAGGTCGCGCGCGATGTCCATTCGTGCGGCCGGGTGCACGAACACCTCGTGACTGCCCTCGGCGAGAAGCCGCAGCAGGCGAGCCGTAGGCGCCGAGCCAGCCTCCACGTCGAGGTCAGTCACCGGCTCCACCGCGATGAACGCATTGGTGTCCAGAAGGAACTTCACGTCGCAACGAAGCGTAGGAGGTGTCGCCGACGCGGGTTATGACCGACGGACACTTTCAACCGCCTGTCCACGGATTTCGTCCAAGCCCTCGGTGCTCGAATGCTCCCGTAGCTAGTGCTGGCGGGTTCGGGACGGCAACAGAGTTCGTGGATCCCCGGCTACCCCACGATCGCAAGACTCTGGGATTATGGTCACAGGCGGTCGCCGGGGGAGAGGCGGCGATGGGCTTCCCGGGCGCGTTCGTCGGCGGCGGCGGCGCCGTAGCGGCTCAGCATCGAGCGGTCGCGCCAGCCGGCGACGCGCATGAGGTCGCCTTCGGTGCCGCCTTCGGACAACCAGGCGTGCGCGAACGTGTGGCGGAACTGGTGCGGGTGAAGGCCGTGAAGACCGGCCTGATAACCGCGCCGGCGGACCATCTTGGCGATGCCGTCGGCGGTCATTGGACCCTTGGTCTTCTCGCCGAGCCACAGGGCCTGCTCGAACGCGCGACGGTGCCTGGCGCGCACCCGCAGGTAGCGATCGAGCGCCTGGCCCGCTTTGGCGCCGAACGGGCAGCCGCGTGGCCGGCGGCCCTTGCCGAGCACGTAGGCGACGTCGGCGTCCATGTCGAGGTCATCGACGGTCAGGCCGGCCAGCTCGGACAGGCGCATGCCGGTGTCGAGGAACAAGATGATGATCGCGGTGTCGCGGCGATCGACGAAGCCGGTGCCCTTGCAGACCTTCAGCAGGTCGCGGGCGTCGGCGGTCGGGAGCACGTCCACGGGTTGTTCGGGCACGACCGGCGCCTGCATGGCGTCCATGGGGGAGCGGTCCAGCTCCTCTTCGGCCACGCACCACTTGAAGAACTGCTGCACTGCGCGGTAGCGCACGGACACGGTCGCCGGGGCGAAGCGGTCGGTGAGGTCGGCAAGGCAGTCGCGGATGGCGTTGCGGTCCAGATCGCCGAGCTTCGTGGCGCCAGCGTGGTCGACGAGCGCGGTCAGGCTGTCGCCGTAGGTGCGCAGCGTCTTGTCCGCGAGGTTCCGCGCCTTGAGCGCTCGCATCCACGATCTGTGCAACAGATCCAACTCACCGTCGACCACGGCACCCCTCACCTCCCCGCCGAGTTATCAGGCCGCTGAGCGCTATGCTAACACAAACGATGAAGGTCTAGGGGACAAAGGTGCTGGTCAAATGGGATGTGGCGCCCGCGGCAGGAATCGAACCTGCGGCCTTCTGCTCCGGAGGCAGACGCTCTATCCCCTGAGCTACGCGGGCGGGGAGTCGCACAGTTGTGATCGGCAGCCTAGCATCGGCAGCGC
>JBPCMH010000068.1:0-5124 GCA_051002495.1 Acidimicrobiales bacterium | reverse complement strand
CTGATCGGCGCAGAGCAGGCCGGTGGAG
This sequence comes from Acidimicrobiales bacterium, assembly GCA_051002495.1. Taxonomy (GTDB): domain Bacteria; phylum Actinomycetota; class Acidimicrobiia; order Acidimicrobiales; family CADCTF01; genus JBPCMH01. The sequence goes on along the minus strand of JBPCMH010000068.1, from coordinate 5,096 downwards.
GGATCTACCTGCTGACCCAGCTGGTGGCGGTCGTGCTCTTCGCGGTCCGCATCTGGCCGACGGCCCTCCGGCGCTCATGGGTGTCCGCCGATCCGGCGCGCCACTTCGCGGTCGCCTCGCTGTGGACGGTTGCGGCGCTCATCCTGTTCATGTACATCGTGTTCACGTTCATCACGGCGACCGATCCAGAGAACGCCCTGCCGCTAAATGTCCTCATCGCGAGCGACCACGCCGTGTACATCGGCGTTATCACCAACATCGTGCTCGGCCTGCTGTCGTTCCTGTTCCTTCGCGGCCGCGCGCCCGACTGGGTCGCGCATGTCGTCTTCTGGGGCGTGAACCTCGGGCTCGCCGTCTTCGTGGTGGGCCTCATCGTCGACACCGCCGAGATCAAGCGCATCGGTGCCCCGGTGATGGGCGTCACGCTGCTCGTCGCGCTTGCGCTGCTGGCCTCTCGGGCCTGGGGCGCGACCCCGGCGGTCGGCGAGCTCGAGGTCGAGGCCTGAGGGCCGCTTCCAGCATGCCCGGCCCACGGCCCGGGCAAGGCAGAGGTTGACCCGGTGCGGCTCGCAGGGCATTGACCAAGTGATTCTCACCTCGAGGGTCTCGGTGGGGCCGTAACGCTCGACGCTACCTGAGGCTTCGCCGCCCAGCGAGGACGAGTGCGACCCGAATCGGCACCCCGACGAGGAGAAACGGGAGAGCAAACCCAACGCCGAGGACGAAAGCAAGCGGAGTGGTGGCGAGCCCCAGCAGCCCCCCTCGTCGGCGACCTTGCCAGAGCCAGATGCCAGCTACCACGTCCATCACACACACCCCGATCAAGGCCAAACCGAGGGCGGTGAACGGGCTTGGCCCAAGCTTTTCGAATGGACCGCTCAGCGATCGGAATCCCCAAGGCGTCATCGGCAGCTCACCATCGCGAGCCAAGTAGGCGAGCGTGATGACCGTCCCCGCGCCGAATCCGAGGCCCAGAGCGAGATACATCACGGCCGCAGCCCGAATGGCGGGCGACGCTCGGTGGGTCACGTCGTCATGTGTGGACTGAACCATCTTGGCTCCTCAGGGTCCCCGACCACCATGCGGATGATAGCTGCCGGATGGGCCCTTGCTGCTTGACGGCGCAGTAGACTCGCACGGGAGCAAGCTACGAAGCGCCGGTGGCACGACGCCGTCGTGAAGCCGGTCTGTCGTCTTGCGGCGCCGTTCGAAGGTCGCGCCCAGGGGGTTAGGAGCTGTCGGAGCGTTGTGGCACAATGCGGGAACGAGTTATCCGCTCTGTTCGAGCGTGAATCGCGCGCCCGTAGCTCAGTGGATAGAGCAGCTGACTTCGGACTATCCCGGCGGATGCGCTGTAGCACCGAGCGTGGGTGGGGGAGCGTATCGGGCCGAGTTATCTGCTCTCTTCTACGGGTCGACCATCCCCGCGAAGGGGCGGCAATCTCCACCCGCCAAGACGCGCGCATGGTGCAGGGATCGATCTATCGCGTGGCCATCGACGAGCACCGGCTCCGCGCTCAGCTGAGCACTCGGTCAGTGCCCTCGGGACACGCGATGCATGTCGACATCTGGCTGAGTCCTCCTCGGACCGCACTCGACTAGGGTGCGCACGGGAAGCTCGGTGAATGCCGACGACCGGCCCGCCTCTTCGGCGTCATCGCCCACGGTAAGCGCTTGATGGTAGGGTCGACTCTGGTCCGGCTGGCAACAACGCGGATGACACCCCTCAGACCGCAGAGTCGCGGAGGGAATGTTGAGGTAGGGCCCTAGGTCGATCGAGACACCGCCGGCGGCCGCCGGATCAGGTCCGCAGTGCGGAAGGCGGCGAACAGGCCCAAGACCAGGATGGCAAAACCGAGGGCGAAGAATGCCAGCTCCACTGGGCCAAACGCCAAGCGGTAGTAGCTGTGAAGTTGCCAGTAGGCGATGAGTGGCATGGCGCCAGCGACGACACCACCCGGGATGGCCACGGCCTTGGTCAGTGTTGAGGTTCGGTCCGCCCTGTCATAGCGCACCGCGGCCAGGACGAGGACCAGCCCGATCATCAACGGCGCCGCGATGCCGAGTACATCGACGAACTGCTCGCAGCCGCCGGACGGCATGGCATTGGGACCACTAGAGAAGTCCGCCTGCGAGTACACCAGGCGGCACCCGTGGTTAGCGGCGGACAGAATGCCGAGTAGGCCCATGGCGCCGAAGGCAACCGCGATGGCGCCGGCAGTGGCATAGAAACCCCTGACGAGTCCGATCCCGCGACCAGAGCTTGGGCGGATCATGAGTTTGGTACTCCTGAGTAGTGAGAGGCGTCGTGCCGGCATCATCGCCGCCGAGACCTGCGGCGCGACTGCGGGTCTGGACCGCAGCGGCCACGAGAAGGCCCGGCCGCCGTGGCACCGCAGAGCCACGCACATACCGTCGGCCCATGTACACGCGCGCTGCCCGAACGGCACCAGCCTTATCCATCGGCGCCGACGGCATGAGCCCGAGCCGGGCCAGCGACCCCGAGTCCAACGGACCCGGGAAGGAGATCAGGCCGTCCGGTGCACGAAGCACTCAGCAGCTTCGTGAACCCGGAGCGAGAAACGGATGGTGGTGGCGGTGAGACTCCGCCCGATCGGTCGCGACCACCTATGGGCCGGTACGCCCTGGGTGAGGAGTCAAACCGCTCGGGTGGGAGGCTGCGGCCCGCGGTCCGATACGACCGTCTGACAGACCGGCGGTGGGCCGACCCAGTCGAAGCGCTCATCGCGCTCCGCGACACCCTGCTGGCGTCCAACACCGGCTAGCGCTCCGGAGCTACTTTGTCGCCGGCCTGGGCCAGCGCCGCCGGCTGCTCGACGTCCAGGGGTGCCGGGCCGCAGGTCCACTCGAACGCGCCGGCGAGGTCTATCGATTCGCCCGTGAACGGCTCCCCGCGCATTGTCCCGAGATCAGAGAAACGGATCAGGCCGCCTTCATTGGTGAACGTCGCCGCCAAGGTCGACGATTCCGTGGCCTCCATCCCGACCATGTTCAAGACCTTGATACTACCCGGCACGAGATGGGTGGGGATAACAATCTCGAGGCGGACGCGGTCCGTGCGCGAGGTATCGCGGGGATACGACCAGCGATCCCCGAGTTGAGCAGTGATGCCGGGCAATCCGAGCTGGCCAGGGGAAGAGTCTGGTGACCCGTGGACGAGGAACTCCGTCTCGCTAGCGACGTTGGTGCAGTCCGCGGTTCCGGTCAAGACCGCGAGGTTTGGCGACTCGAGGCGGAGCGTCATGGTGCCGCCCCACTGGTTGATGAGCGGTTCGCGGCTCGGACCGAGGGATTGGCCGGCTAGGAGGCCCAAGCCCACGGCCAGGACAACCAGCCCGCTGCGCCGCACGATCCAGCGCCTAATCATCGCCATGATGCCGCCCACCATCAGGATGGCGAGCCCGAGGATGACTACAAGCGGGCGGTAGCCGATCTCCCACCAGATCCAGTTCAGCCACGCGCCCGCGATCGCGCCCAGCGTGAGGCCAATGACGGCGACCACGATGATGACAACACGCCTGCGAGCAGGCGAGGTCTTGAGCCAGTCGTCGCGGTCGAGGCAATCTGTGGGGTGCGTTCCGGTGTTCACGATTTCGATGTTCGGCCCTCGGGTCACATTCCGCAATCACCCTCGGGTGGACGAACGCCCACAGGTCAAGCGATAGAGTCTGGCCGCGGCGAGCGACCCACGGATTGTCGCTGCGATGCGGCCGTGAGGCTGACGCCCCTGCCACACGACTGATCGAGCAGACGGCGCCCGGAGTGTCCGCATGGCGACACAACCCCCTAGTGAGGGATAACCTGACAGTGGCGCAAGGGCTATTGGGATGCCATAGGCAGGAGCCGCCAAGTCTGGACCACGCCGGCGGGGGCGGCGTCCTGTTGATGCTCGCATCCCACGCGTCGGGCGGCGTGCCTGACGTGCCGTTGTCCGTCAGCGGCAGCTCGCCGCGCGCTGAGGCTGTCTATCGGTTGAAGCGCAGGACTGCGTACCGCCCGGCCTCGTAGTCGCCAGGGTCGTTGCAGAGGATGACCATCTCACCGCGGTCGGGGATGCCAATGAAACCGAGCTGCAGGCGTGCCACCGAGCCTGGTGGGACGGTCACGGTCAGGTTGCCCTCACTTGGCACCACCACACCATCGATCTCGGTGTAGGCCAGCATCGGGTAGCGTTCCGCCTCGGGGTCGGTCGCGGATCCCAGGTCGGCTCGGCCATCCACGACCGGCATTCCGTGCGGGGCGTCCGTGAGGACTACGCCGAGCTCACACGGGATCGTCCCGGCGTTGGTCAGCTCCAACCAAATGGAGTGGTGAGAGGTGTCGACCTCGAGGTCGATCGCGTCATCGCGGATCTCCCCGGTCACGTCCTCTTCGACGAGTGCGCCGCACCCGGCCAGGAGGATGAGAGCCGTGATCGGAAGGACTCGTCGCAACATGTGGCGATTCTCGGACTGGGTGCCTGCGGCGGAATACGGTAGGCCGCCCGCCCTATGCTCGGAGAGTGCAGCAGGGCAAGCTCACCCATGCATCCTACGCCCGGGATTAGTGGCGTAATCGCGTTCGACGCCCCTTGGCCAACCTCGCGAGGCACCCGCCGACGCGCTGGCTGATCGCGTTCCGTGCGGCGTTCGCGACAGCCCGGGTGGGTGTTTTGGGCCGAATGGCGGAAGCGCCGGTAGCGCGATCCGGACATCATTCCGACCAGCGGGGGTGGTAGCTGCTCCTGGGTCGCGGGAGGAGCCCGTCGGGATTCCCGACCGCGTGGGAGAAACTAGACACTGGCGCAAGGGCACTGATGTGTCGCAGTCGTTTGCGTACACCGACGAGCGTTCTAGGTTCCGGGCGCAGCGGTCAGGAGGGCCCGACCGCTGTGGCACAATGCCACTAGGTTATCCGCTCTGTTTGAGCGTGAATGTGCGCCCGTAGCTCAGTGGATCAGAGCAGCTGATTCGGACCATCCCGGCCGATGCGCTGTAGCACCGAGCGTGAGCGGGGGAGCGAAACGGGCCGAGTTATCTGCTGTCTTCCCTCGGCGGGTCTTCCAGTGGCGCAAGGGCGAGTAGGTCACCGTGTGG
>JBPCMH010000067.1:0-4130 GCA_051002495.1 Acidimicrobiales bacterium | reverse complement strand
ACAACGCCGAGGGCGGCAACCACGACACCCGCTACTGCTATCTCGGCGAGGAACGGCTCACCGCCATGGAAGCCGACCTGCCGGACGACGCGTTCGTGCTCGGCATCGATGAACACTCCGGCTGTGTGATCGACCTCGACGCCCGCACGGCAACCGTCGTTGGGCGCGGCGGTCTCACCGTTCGCCGCCGCGGCGCGTTCCAGCGCTGGGAAGCCGGCGCCACGGTCGACCTGGCCGAACTCTCGGCCGCGGCCGCGAGCCTCGGCAGCACCTCGCCTGCCAGCACCGACGGCACTGCCAGCACCGACGGCACGCAGAGCGCCGGGAGCGCGACAGACGCGGCCCCAGCCGACGTCCCGGTGTCGGCCCAGGCGACGCTGGCCACCTCACCGATGCTGGAAGCGGCCGAGCGTCGGGAACAGGCCTTCAAGATCGCGCTCGAAGCCCGCGACGTCGAGGCGGCCACCCAGGCCATCCTCGACCTCGAAGCCGAGCTTCAGGATTGGGCCGCCGATGCCACGCAGTCAGATGAGCTCGACCGGGCCAGGGCCATGCTGCGCTCCATGGTGGTGCGGCTCGGCCAGGTGGCGGTACGGGGCGCCCAGGATCCTCGCTCGGTCGTTGGCCCTTTCGTCGAGACCATCCTCGGCGCCCGAGACGACGCCAGAGCCGACAAGCGATTCGACCAGTCCGACGCCCTGCGGGACCGCCTCATCGAGCTCGGGCTCGAGGTACGCGACACCGCCGACGGCACCGAGTGGGGCCTGCCCGATTAGCCGACACCGGGCGGCCGTTGGCACCGAGTGGACCCCCCGTGGCGGACTGCTAACGTGGCCGCTCACCTTCAACGGTGCGGAGAGCCCCCATCGTCTAGCGGCCTAGGACACCACCCTTTCAAGGTGGCAGCACGGGTTCGAATCCCGTTGGGGGTGCAGAGGTACCTGGTCCCGTGGTGCAGTTTGGAGTGCACGCCGGCCTGTCAAGCCGGAGGTCGCGGGTTCAAATCCCGTCGGGACCGCCACCTCTTCAGCCATGCTGGAGAGGCCGACACGGTCGGGTAGCTCAGTTGGTAGAGCGCGCGCCTGAAAAGCGTGAGGTCACCGGATCGACGCCGGTCCCGACCACTTCGACCCCGGCCGCAGGCCGGGGTCGAGTCGCGTCACGCGTCCGTCCCAAACCCGCTCGCTGGACATGGCGCGTCGACCTGGGCCAGAATGTCAACAACGCTGACGAACTGAGCCTGGGGGCCATGATGGGAATGTCGAAGACGGGGCGACGCCTTGCCGTTGCCGGAGCGACGGTCGCGCTGAGCATCGCCGGCCTGCTGCCGGCCAGCGCCCACCACTACGGCGGACACAAGCACGGTCCAGACGGCGGCCCCGCCCAGGGGTGTGAGAACCCGCCGGCCCTCGGCACGAACGGCACCCATCTCTCGGGGTGGGACGTGTACGCCGGCCAAGGCGGCTACTGGGGCACCCGCTCCGACGCCACCTACGCGTACGCCAAGGCAGACGGCAACGGCATTACCGTCAGCGCGTTTTATCCGTACTTCACCGGCGTGATCCTTGGGAAGAGCCACCGCTGGATGGACGTGTCGGCATCGGCCGGCCCCGGCGGCGCCCGCAGTTGCGACAACAGTCGCCACGACGGCCACTGAACCACCTCGTTGGCTGTTAGTTAGGGCGCGCCGAGGCCCCGGCTGCGACTGATCGCACCGCCGCGGTTAGCCGTTTCGCGCTGCGAGTAGCACCTGCGCGAACTGGGCGGCCATGGCGTCGTGCGATGGCCCGGCCGGATCGACGATCTGCTGGAGCACGACCCCTTGGGCCACGGCCAGGAGCAGCGCGGCCATCGTGTCGGCGTCCACCCATGCCGGAAGGAAGCCATCGCCCTGCTGGTTGACGATCGTCGCGGCCAACAAGTCGCGGAGCTCGCCGAAGATCTGCGCGGCTATGTCGGCGACCGCGGGAGAGCGTTGCGCATACAGCATGGCCTCGAGGTAGGCCGGCGCGAGGCCAGACTGGGCGTCGAGGCTCTCCTGAAGCCTCGCGATCGCGCTGAGGAAGCGCGCCGCGTCGTCGAGGGTGTCGTCGGCCAGCGCGTCGAGCGCGGGCGCCACAAGGCGTCGGATAGCCCGGACCATCGCCTCGGCGATCAAGGCGTCCTTCGACCCGAAGTAGTACGTAATGGCGCCAAGGTTGGCCTGCGCGGCGTCCGTGATCGAACGGGAGGTCGCCGCGCTCACACCCCCTTGCGTCACGCAGTCCCAGGTGGCGTCGATCAGGCGTTCCCGAGTCGTTGTGGTGGCTGCGATCATACGTATGTATGATAGCGGCCATGGCTACAGAGACGAGGATGCTGCCGACCAGGGTGCTGGCGACGTCGGGCGCGGGCGTTGGCAAGTTTGCGCTCGGCGCGGTGACGGTCGTATTGATCATCTCCTTGGGCGGACAGTTGGGACTGCCCGTGCTGGCCCCGCTGCACATCTGGGCCGCTCGGCGCTCACGTCGCGTGGGTCGCGTGCTGTGGTCCGTTCCCGTTGGGCTGGGGACGGCGTCCTACGCATGGCTGATCGTCTACGACCGTGTTGGCGAAGTGCAGCCGTGGATCTGGCTGGCACCTTTGGCGGCACTGGTCGCGGTGAGCTGGGCGATGTGGTGGGCCGGGCGGCCCTCCTTGCCACGTGATCGGCCCCCGGTGATTCGCATCGACGGCTCGAGCGCCGAGATCTTGGACTGAGGCGCTCTACCCGATCTTGATGGAGCGGATGGGCTCGGGCAGCGTGGCCGCACCGCCCTGCCCGGAAGTTCCACCGTTGCCAGCAGCAGTGCCGCTCGACGGGCTCGGGACCTCCGCCGGAGCCCCACCAAGGTTGAGCACCGCCGGGCACCCGCCGCTGCCGTCATCGGCAACCGGCGCCAGCAGGGCGCCGGTGTTGCGCCGGGTATCAAAGGTCCAGCCCGAGAAGGTCACCGTGCCCGCCAGGGCAGGCGTGTTTGCGGCGACCTTGAACTCGCTGCGCGGCACGCTGAAGTTGATGGTGTCGGCGGCCGCGTCGTAGGAGCCGGTCACGGAGTTCCCGTCGACCCGGAAGGTCGGCCGGTTCACTTGCGCCGAGCCGACACCGGTCACCGGGCTGCGATAGGCAGTCATCGAGTGGGCGTTGCCTCGGTCGTCGCTGAAGGCGACGGTGATCGACTCGCCCGGGGCGGTGGCGTCTGCGCCAAGGTCGCTCATCTTGATGGTGAAGTTGACCAAGCCGAAGTGGGCGTCAGCGGTGGCCGTCATCCACAGTGCGTCAAGCGCGGGCTCGTTGGCGTCCTGGCCACCGTCAACGATTGCCAAGCGGGTGGCGTCGCCCTCGCGGTCGGTGAACAGCCGACCGGTCGAGCAATCAGGGCCGGTGTCACCGGGCGGGTCGGTGGCGTCGAGGTCGAACACGACGTTCAACGCGTTGGCGACGTCGAGCAGGCCGTGGCCACGGTCATACGACGTACCCGTGGCGCTGTCGGTGTTGCGGCTGTCGGGCACGTAGGTGTCGGCGCCGAACGCGTGGGCGCTGTCAACCAGCGTGTTCTCCACAGTCGCCGCGTCAGCGCTGCCAAACCGAGCTTCGAGCGCTTGTTGCACCACGGCAACGCTGCCGGCCACGAACGGCGCAGCCATCGAGGTACCGCTGATGGTGTTGTAATCCGGGTCGTCGGTCTCGAAGCCGGTCATGCACACCGAGAGATAGACCCGGCAGGCCGAGGTGATGTTGGTGCCGGGCGCCGAGATGTCGGGATAGGTGGCGTCATCAGACTTCAGCCCACGCGAGCTGGAACTGGCCAGGGCGCCGTCGCGCGAGCCGGTGCCGCCGTCGTCGTAGTTGGCCACGGAGATGATGCCGGGGGTCGGATCCTGGCCCCACACACTCGACTGGTTCTTACCGTTGTCGCCATCGTTGCCGTTGGCCCACACGGTGACGACATCAACCTCGGCCAGTTTCCGCTGGATTTTGGTGATGGCCGAGTCCTCTGCAAAGGCACCCCCGCCAACGAGACCCCACGAGTTGTTGATGGCGGTGATCGGAGGACAGAGCGCAGCGTCGACACCCTCGCCGCAGGGGGCATCGCGGTGGCGAAACACCC
>JBPCMH010000066.1:0-7812 GCA_051002495.1 Acidimicrobiales bacterium | reverse complement strand
CGTTCGACCAACTGCGCGGTTCGTGGACGCTTGACACGATCGATGAGGGAACGACGAAGATCGAAGGGTGGACCGTGACCGCAGCGGAGATCCCTCACAAGGGCGGCACGACGTTCGGCTATCGCGTCGAGGGCAACGGATCGTCCATGGCCTACATGCCCGATCACTGGCCGTTCGCGTTCGGGCCCGGCCCGGTCGGTCACGGCGTGTACCACGATGCCGCCTTGGCTTTGGCCGACGGCGTTGACCTCCTGCTGCACGACTCGCAATACACCGCCGAGGAGTTCGCCGAGCGCGCCGACTACGGCCACTCCACAGTCGACTACGCCGTCGGACTGGCCGAGCTGGCCAACGTGGGCGAGTTGGTGCTCTTTCACCACGATCCGTGGAGGACCGACGACGAGGTCGACCACATCGTCGCCACCAAGCGCTGCGCCCGGGTCAAGGTTTCGGCCGCGGTTGAGGGCACGACCCGGCAGATCTAGCGCGGCACCAACGGGCTAGGCCTCGATAGGAGGCGCCGGCTGGTCGTCGGTGTCGGAGACGGGTTCGCCGTCGACGTCGCCACTGACCTCCGACACCGGAGGACGGTCGGCAATGCGGGTGGCGGCGACGATCGCCAACGCGGCAGCCACCACGCCTGCCGTCAGGACCGCCCGAACACCGGACGTGCCGTCCCCGACGAACACGGCAATGGCGATGGTGCTGGAGATGCTGCCAACGTACCGACTGGTTGACATGATTCCGGCCGCACCACCGACCGCGTTTGCTGGCACCGATTCGAGCGCCGCGGTTTGCAGGCTGGCCGATGCGAACCCCATGCCAAGGCCGAGGATCACTACCCCTGCGATGAGCGCCGGTGTGGCGGTGAGGCCGACCGCGGCCATGAGCGCAACGCCGACCAGGCCGGTGGTGGTGCCGATCACGACCGGCCGGCGTCGGCCGATGCGGTCGCCGATGGTGCCTCCGACCGGGCTGAGCACGAGCAGGCCGATGGTCATGCCCGACAACACCAGCCCGATGGTGCCGCCCGACCAACCCATGGCGTCGAGGGCCAACGGGATGACCAGCAACACGGCGTACTGCGAAAAGTTGCTGGCGGCCTGCACGCCGCACGCGGCACGGAACGGCGCGCTGGCCAAGACCCCGGCTCCACCGATCACCCGCGGTCCCTCGATGCGCGCACCGGCACCGTCGAGGCGGGAGAAGGTAACAAGGGCGGCCAGCGCCACCTGGACGCTGACGACGAAGATGCCGCGCCATCCAGTGACCTCGATCAGGAGCCCACCGATGACCGGCCCCGCCGCGGCTCCAGCCCCGATGCCGGCACCCAAGGTGCCGAAGGCCCGCCCTCGCCGTTCCTCAGCGACGAGCCCACGGATAATCGCCTGCACGTTCGGGATGAGGGCTGCACCGAACACCGCTTGAGCGGCGCGGGTCACCAGCAGGATTGCGAACCCAGGCGACGCCGCGCCGAGCCCAGACGACAGCGCGAAGCCGATGAGCCCGACGGTGACGGCCCGACGCGGTCCGACCCGGTCGCCCCACCTGCCGGTGAACGGTTGCAGCAGGGCCATCGCCACCAGATAGACGGTGACGAGGATCGCCGTGGTCGCCCGCCGAACAGAGAGATCGGTGCCGATGGCCGGAAGGCCGACAGCGATCATGGTCGAGTTGAGTGGCACCAGCGACGCGGCCAGCATGCCCGCGACGAGCGCGGCGCGTTCCTCTCGGGTGAAGCGGTTCACTCGATGATCGTAACGAGCCCCCGGGCACCGTCGACGCGGATCGTGGCGCCATCGACAATGCGGGTGGTCGCGACTTGGGTATCGACCACCGCGGGAATACCGACCTCCCTGGCCACGATCGCTGGGTGGCTGGCAATCCCGCCTTGGTCAGTCACGATCGCGCCGGCGAGGTGGATGGCGGAGTTGAACGCCTCGGACGTCGTGACCGCGACGATGATGTCGCCCGGCTCCATCTCAAGCAGGTCGGCGGTCGACCGGATAAGGCGGGCCCGACCCTCGACCACGCCCGGGTGAGCGGCGATCCCGCGGAGCTCGTTGTCGGCCGGATCGCCGGCCGGCTTTGCGTCAGGGGGCGGACCCAGCAGGGCGCCCATGGCGGTGATGCCGCGGGCCATCCCCGGCGGGAGCGTGCTCGGATCGGCTGCGGGGGCAGGCTCTGGCCCAAGCGTCGCCGGCGGGTCAAGGGTCTTCGCGTGCTCGTGCGCGGCGACTCGCTTGTGGAGCTCATCCGCGGTTGGACGGGCGGCCCCGATGGCCAGCGCAACCGCTTCCTCGCGGGTGAGGAACAAGGCGTGGTCTGCGAGACGGATCGATCCGACGTCGACCAGGCGGCGTCCGAGTTCGCGCAGTGCCAACCGGAGTAAGCCAGCCGACGACATGTCGGAGTAGACGCCGCGCTCATCGCGCAAGCGGTACGTGAGTCGGGCCTCGCCGAGGGCCTCGTCGAACTCGTCTTGAGCGTCTTTCGGAACCTTCGCCCGGACGGCCTCCGTGCGAGCAGCCACGTGGTCAAGGTTGGGTGGGCCGCCGAGGTCGGTCGCAGCGCGGAGCTTGCCGAGCGCAAGAGCGGGGAGCTCACCGATGGTCGGGTTGAGCACATCGAAGCCGTCGCTGAGCCGAAAACTGACCCGGTCGAGCCACGCGCCGACTTCGGGCACCAACTCTCTGATGGCGAACAACCGCTTGACCGCGTCGTCGTCGCTCGTGATGATGCTTTGGGCCATCTCCGATCGACCCAACGCACTCGCCGCGTCGGCGATCTCGTCCGACCACACGCCAGACGTCGGGGAGTACCCCTCGAACAGCGAGATCAGCTCCACGGTGGCCAGCCCAGTCCACGTGCGGGCGCGGGCCATGAAGTCGCCGACGGGGAGGATGGCCGCCATGTTGAATGTGTGGTGCTGGCGGATCATGGCCTCGTGATGGCCAACGCAGGCGTCGATATGAACTGACAGGGCGCAGTCCGAAAGGGCTGGCAGGTCAACTCGGGTGAGCGCGGCGTGGGCCGCGATCGCGGCCGGCTTGACCTCGTTGTCCCACGTCGCCAGTTCGTCGCGCCAGATGCGCTCGGCAAAGGCACGCTCGGCCGTCTCGGCTCGCTTCGCAAACTCCTCGCCGAGGTCGAAGGCCGGCATTGTGCCGTCGGGGTTGGGATCGCCGAGGGACTGGCGTGAGCCGTACGAGTACCAGTTGACATCGGCAAAGTGAATCGTGACCACCGGCAAGCCGTAGGCGGCGAACGTTTTGGCAAACCCGTAGGTCAAGTTGGGGCCGAAGGTGGCCGCCATGATCGGCGTGACCGGATCCGGGGTGTGCACCTTGTCGAGGCTCCATGACCCGAGCCCAGGTGCGCTGAAGTCAGTGGTGGCCATGGCGTTCCCCCTTGCTGGTCGCTTTCCCCAGCGAAAGGCGACGCCCCCAGCCTATCGGCGTACGGGTTTTCGTGGCTTGGAGATCGAGTTGCGGCTAGACCATGGGCCATGCCTTATGCCAAGAACGGTGTCGTTGACCTCTACTACGAGACCTTCGGCAGCACGTCGGATCCAACCCTTCTGCTCATCAACGGGTTGGGGAGTCAGTCGATCAACTACCGGACCGAGTGGTGCGAGATGTTCGCCGCCGAGGGGTTTCACGTCGTTAGGTTCGACAATCGCGACGTCGGCTTGTCGACCATGTTCGATGCCTTCGAACCCGACCTGCGGGCCACCTTCAAGGCGATGCGTGCGGGTGAACAACCCAAGGTTCCCTACACGATCGCCGACATGGCGGCCGACGCCATCGCCGTGCTCGACGCCGTGGGCGCGGCCACCGCGCACGTGATGGGATTGTCGATGGGCGGGATGATCGCCCAGACCGTCGCCATCGCCTACCCCGACAGAGTGCGCTCACTCGTCTCGGTCATGTCGACCACGGGTGAGTCCGAATACGGCAAGGCATCGGATCGGGCTCAGGAGGTCTTTGCCATGCCACCGCCCCGCGACCGCGACGACGCGGTCGAGCGCAACGTCATCGGCAAGAAGGCGTGGGGCAGCCCGGCTCACCATGACCCGGACCGGCTGCGCGCCGAGGCGGCCGAGGCCATCGACCGCTCCTTCAATCCGGCTGGTCAGGTGCGTCAGCAGATGGCGATCATGACCGGAGGCAGTCGGGTCGACGGCCTTCGGGCACTCACGGTGCCCACCCTGGTGATGCACGGCACCGAGGACGGCCTCATCGCACCAGACGCTGGGGTTCGCACCGCCGAGGTCATCCCTGGAGCGCGCTTGGTGCTGTGGGAGGGCATGGGCCACGACTACCCGTCCGCCTATTGGCCCCAGTGGGTGGCCGAAGTGACGGCCCACGCCAAAGCCGCCGACGCGCCCGCCTGATCGTCACAAACGGCCTGGCCGTCAAACCGGCCTGATCGTCACAACCGGCCTGGCCGTGGCAGCCTCAGCCGTCGAGCCGTCACAGCCTGCCGGTACCGTCCGGGGCATGGCCGCGACGATCGACAAAGAAGCACTCGCCCTGCTCCACAAGCTCACGGGCGATCCCGAGGCGACGTTTCGCGAAGGTCAGGGTGAGGCGATTGTCGCGCTCGTCGAGCATCAGCGGCGGGTGCTGGTCGTGCAGCGGACCGGATGGGGCAAGTCCGCGGTCTACTTCATCGCCACCCGGCTACTCCGCGACGCGGGGGCAGGGCCGACGCTGCTCATCTCGCCGCTGCTGGCGCTGATGCGCAACCAGATCGCTGCCGCCGAGCGACTGGGGGTGAAGGCCGCCACCATCAACTCCGAGAACCGCGACGACTGGCAGGAGATCGAGGACATGGTTCGCGCCGGCGAAGTTGATGTGTTGCTCATCTCTCCCGAGCGACTCAACAACCCGCGGTTCCGCTCCGACCTGCTGCCTGCGGTGGCCAAGACCATCGGCATGCTCGTGGTCGACGAGGCCCACTGCATCTCCGACTGGGGTCACGACTTCCGCCCCGACTATCGGCGCATAGCGAAGGCCCTCGACCTGCTGCCATATGGCGTGCCGGTGCTGTGTACGACGGCGACGGCCAACGATCGAGTTGTGGCTGACATCGTTGACCAGCTCGGCAACGATCTCGATGTGGTGCGCGGTCCCCTTGAGCGGGAGAGCTTGCGTCTGGGCGTGGTCGACCTACCCCAACCGGCGCAGCGCATGGCTTGGCTGGCCGAGGTGCTCCCCGATCTGCCCGGCTCCGGGATTGTGTACTGCCTCACCATCGGCGACGCCGAGCGCGTCGCCGCGTGGCTCAGGTCGAGAGGGCTTGACGCTCTGGCCTACACCGGGGCCACGCCGGCCGACTCACGCTTGGCCGTCGAAGCCGCGTTGATGGCCAACGACGTCAAGGTGGTGGTGGCCACCTCCGCCCTCGGCATGGGCTACGACAAACCAGACCTCGGGTTCGTCGTGCACTACCAAAGCCCAGGCTCGCCCATCGCCTATTACCAGCAGGTCGGTCGAGCCGGGCGTGCCCTCCCAACCGCGGCCGGCGTGCTGCTGCGCGGCCACGAAGACCGAGACATCCAGGACTACTTCATCGAGACCGCCTTTCCCCCGAGAGAGCAAGCAGAAGCGATCGTGTCGCTGCTCGAAGCTAACGACGGTCCGGTCTCGGTTGCCTCTATCGAGACCGCGGTCAACGTCAGGCGCGGTCGAATCGAAGCCATGTTGAAGGTCCTCGAGGTGGAAGGGGCGGTCGAGCGGGTCAAGGGCGGGTGGCAGCGAGCCTTTGAGCCGTGGTCCTACGACGACACCCGCGTGGAGAACGTGACCGCGTTGCGTCGGGCCGAGCAGCAGGCGATGGTCGACTACGCCTCCACCGACGGATGTTTGATGGCATTCCTCCGGGCCGAGCTCGACGATCCAGGCGGCGAGCCGTGTGGCCGCTGTTCCAACTGTGCGGGCGAGTCGTTCGAGGTTGAGTTGTCTCCGGCCTCCGTGGCGGCCGCGGTTTCGCACTTGCGGTCGGCCACCCTGGAGGTCGAACCAAGGCGACGGTGGCCGACCGGCATCGAGGTGGCCAAAGGCAACATCGCCGCCGGTCACCGCGTCGAGACCGGCCGGGCGCTCGGCGTGCTCAACGACGGCGGCTGGGGGAGCGCGGTGCTCGATGCCATGCGCGCCCAGGAGCCCGTCAGCGATGAGGTGGTGGAGGCCGGGGTCGCGCTTGTCGAAGGGTGGGGCTTTGGCCGTGGGGGCGGGCCGACCTGGGTGGCCTCCGTTCCGTCTTCGGCTTCGGTGGTGCCTGCCGACTTCGCCGCCCGGCTGGCGGCTGGCCTTGGCATGCCGTACGTCGCCGCGCTGACCCGAACCCGGGTCGGCCAGCCGCAGGCCGACATGGAGAACTCTGCTCAGCAACTCATGAATGTGTGGGACGCCTTCGCCATCGACCCGGCTGCCGGCCCGCTCCCCGATGGGCCGGTCTTGCTGGTCGACGACCTCGTCAGCTCGAGGTGGACACTCACCGTCGCCGGCCGGGTGCTGCGCCTTGCCGGCGTGCCGGGGGTCCATCCGTTGGTCATGGCCCTCACCATGGGCTGACCTTCCCGTCCGGGTTTGCGGGCATGGGCTGACCTTCCCGTCCGGGCCGGGATTGGATGGGGCCAACGCTGGGACATCGACGATCAGCGCGCTGTCGGCTGACGCTCCTCACGATCGACGTGAGAAGATGCCAGCCATGACTGACGAGCGCATCGAAGTGTCCAGGGCCATCGCGGCTGACCCCGCGGCGATCTTCGCCGTGGTCAGCGACCCACAGGGCCACGTGGCCATCGACGCGTCTGGCATGTTGATGTCGGCGACGGGCGAGCGGGCCACGGCGGCCGGCGACACCTTCGTCGTGCACATGGATCGCGAGGCCCTCAACGACTTCCCGCTTGGGCTCTATGACGTCACGGTCAAGATCGTCACGTTCGAGGCCGACCGCGAGATCGCGTGGACCATCGAAGGAAAAATCAAGCCTCAGATCGGCCACATCTACGGCTACCGGCTTGAGCCCATCCCCGGCGGCACGCTGGCGACGTCGTACTACGACTGGTCGAAGATCGACGACACGTGGAAGTCAGCCAACATCTTCCCGGTGATCTCCGAGACCGCCCTTCGAGGCACGCTCGGGATCTTGGCCCGCACGGTCGCACCTGGGGTCGCTCGTCCTGCGCTGCCCGAGTCCTGATCAGCGGCGGCCGGCCCGATCACGAGCACAGCCGGTGACGGCACCGGCGTCGCGCCCAACTCGGCCAACGCTCCCCGCCAGATCTGTTGGTTGGGATGCGTTGCGCTGATCGCGACGGCGACGGGCGTTGACGGATCCATGCCACCGGCGACGAGCGACGCCCGTACTTCGGCCGCCCGTCTTGCGCCCATGAGCACCACCACCGTGACGCCAACGGCTGCCGCCGCGGCCCAGTTGAGCGGGCGCGAGCCGTCGTCCTGGTGGGCGGTGACGACGAGCACCCCGCTCGACACGCCACGCTCGGTAACCGATACGCCGGCAGCCAGGGGACCGGCGAGCGCCGAGGTGATTCCGGGTGTCACCTCCACCGCAACGCCTGCCGCCTCGCAGGCTCGGACCTCCTCGATTCCCCGACCAAACAAGAACGGATCGCCGCCTTTGACCCGTACGACGGTCTCGAGGCGAGTACCGAGTGCGATCAGCAAGTCGTTGATCGCCTCCTGAGTTGGTCCGACTCGGCCGGGGACTTTGCCAACGTCGTATCGCTCGGCCAACGGGGACACGTAGTCGAGAACGTCGGCGCCAATGAGACGGTCGAAC
>JBPCMH010000065.1:0-2958 GCA_051002495.1 Acidimicrobiales bacterium | reverse complement strand
GAGGGCCCCGAAGTACAGGAAGATCACGCCTACCGCCCAGCGCAGGAGCAACAGGCTGCGAGCGACGAGGAGCCGGTGAACGGCGGCGTCGACCAGCGTCCGGCGCGATGGCTTGGAGGCGGCGCTCTCTTCGCCGACCTTGTCGCGCTGTGCCGCCCGCAGCGGTCGGGTGTGGCGCGACGAACCCTCGGTGGCGTTCACCTCAGATGAGCGACGCGATCGGTCGCCGGTGATCGCGCCGAGACTCTGACCTGGTCCAGACTCTCGTCGGCGGGCATGACGTCTCCTCATCGGATCGGACTCCTCGCCCGTCGCCCTACCCCAACGGAGGGCCGCTGACACCTGGCGGTCTCATGCATCAGGTGTTCGGTGATCCTTGGGTCGGCACCAGTGTCTGCCCACCGACTAACAACGTGGCCATGGGCAAAAGCATCGGCACACCGCTGACCGCATCGGCCACCAAGGTATTGATGTTGGGCTCGGGCGAACTCGGCAAAGAGGTGGTGATCGAGCTTCAGCGATTCGGTTGCGAAGTCATCGCCTGCGATCGATACGCCGACGCCCCGGCAATGCAGGTCGCTCACCGCAGCCATGTGTTCTCGATGCTGGATACCGAGGAGCTCCGCCGGGTGATCGAGCTCGAGCAGCCCGATCTCGTCGTGCCCGAGATCGAAGCCATCGCCACGGCCGCGTTGGTCGAGCTCGAGGCCGGTGGTCTCCACGTCGTGCCAACCGCCAGGGCGGTGAACCTCACCATGAATCGAGAGGGCATCCGGCGCTTCGCGGCCGAGGAGCTGCATCTTGCGACCTCGCCGTATCGCTTCGTCGACACCCAGGAGGAGCTGAGCGCGGCCGTGGCATCCGACCAGCTCGGCCTGCCCGCGGTGCTCAAGCCGGTCATGTCGTCGAGCGGCAAGGGCCAAAGCGTCATCCGGACAGACGATGAAGTCGCTCGTGCCTGGGCCCATGCACAGGACGGGGGCCGCTCCGGCCAGGGCCGCTGCATCGTCGAGGGCTTCGTCGACTTCGACTACGAGATCACGGTTCTGACCGTGTCTGCTGTCAACGGGATCCAGTGCTGCCCACCGGTGGGGCATCGCCAGGTCGACGGCGACTATCGCGAGTCGTGGCAGCCGGCGGCGATGAGCGATGGGGCCTGGCGCGCCGCGCAGGACATGGCCCGTGCCGTGGTCGAGGGACTCGGCGGTCTCGGTGTCTTCGGCGTCGAGCTCTTCGTGCAGGGTGACGAGGTCATCTTCAGCGAGGTGAGCCCGCGCCCGCACGACACTGGGCTCGTCACTCTCGGCAGCCTCAACATGAGCGAGTTCGCGCTCCACGCCCGAGCCATTCTCGGTCTCCCGGTCCCTCCGATTGTGCTGCTCCGGCCGGCCGCGTCGGTACCGTTACTTGGCCATGGAACGGGCGTCCCTCGATTCGAAGGTGTCGCGGATGCCCTGACCGAGCCCGACTCGCAGATCCGTCTCTTCGGCAAGCCGGTGTGTGAAGGGGAGCGTCGGCTCGCGGTGTGCGTGGCTGCCGCGACAACGATCGAAGAAGCGCGAGCTGCCGCGGCCCGCATGGCGGCCGCTGTCACCATCGATCTCGACCCGCGGTAGCTGGAGGCTGGGCCTACCATCGAGCGGGCAACCATGACCCGCCGCCAGCCCCTTATCGCGACGCTGCTCGCGATCGCGTTGCTCACTGCTGGATGCACGACGAGTCGCGATCCGGACGTTGAAGGGGCCGGCGGGGCAGAGCCGACAACGACCGTCCGGTTCCCCGCCGCGCCAGGACTGCCCGACCTACCGGCCCAGCCAGATGGTGTGCCGTTCCCGACCAAGGCCTGGGCGACCGCGTCGGCGAACCCCAAGGTTGCCGGCGAGATCGACGGGCTCCTCGACCAAGCCTTCGCCGGGCCCGATGATCCGTTTGGCCGCGTCGAGGCCGTGGTCGTCGTGGCCGGCGGACGGATAGTCGCCGAACGGTACGGCCGAGGTCACACTGCAGACGCACGCCATGTGTCGTGGTCGGTGGCGAAGAGCGTCACCAATGCTCTATTGGGAATCCTCGCCGGCGACGGCCGTCTCGACATGTTCTCGCCTGCGGCCGTGACCGAGTGGGCCGACCCGACTGACCCGCGCCACGCCATCACGCCGGACGCGTTGGCGCGCATGTCGTCAGGGTTGGAGTGGCGCGAGGTGGCTGACGCGGTCGCTCTCGTCGGCTCGATCGACAAGGGACCAGCCGCCGCGCAGCAGGCCACCCGTCCGCTCGGCGGCACCGTGGGCGGAACCTTCAACTACAGCACGGGCTCCACGTCCATCAACGGACGGATCATCGGCGACCTCGTTGGTACCGGCGCTGAGTTCACCGCGTGGGCCCATCAGGTGTTGTTCACTCCGCTCGGTATCGAAGACGTCGAACTGCTGCTCGACACCTCCGGCTATTTCGCCGGGGGCTGGGGAGCGAACATGTCGGCTCGAAACTTCGCGCGGTTCGGGCTCCTTTACTTGCGGGACGGGCGCTGGGACGGTTTGCGTGTGCTGCCCCCTGGGTGGGTCGACTTCTCGCGGTCCCCGTCCGCGACCAATGCGTCGTACGGGGCGGGCTGGTGGCTCGATCGTTACGGTCCCGGCACCTTCGCCGCCGAAGGATTCATGGGCCAGAAGGTGGTGGTCGACCCGCGGCACGATGTCGTCGTGGTCGTGCTGGCCGGCAACTTCGACAGCGGCCCCCCGGGCCGTTTGGCGGCCGCGCTGGTCTCGGCCTTCGACAACTAGCTAGGCCGAGGTGTCGATGGCCGACTTCAGCAGGCTCCGGATCTCGCCGGAGTCCCAGCCCTGGTAGGCCCATGAGCGAATGACGCCGGCGGCGTAGCCGGTCAACGTGATCTGCACGATGAGGCGAACGTGGCCGATTTGCGGGCCGGCCTGGTGCTCGCCCGCATCGCTGTCGTTG
>JBPCMH010000064.1:0-3851 GCA_051002495.1 Acidimicrobiales bacterium | reverse complement strand
CCGGAGATGACCGCATCCTTGGTCTCTTCGAAGCTGGGTGGCCGGGTCCACACTCGTCGCAGGACGCCCGGCAACCGAACCAAGGGCGACGGAACGAGGGGCACGCGCGGACGATATCGGCGTATGGTCAAACCGGAGGTGGGTGATGGCCGCTGGGGCCAGAAGAGCCGCTGGAGAGCTGCCGACGCTGGGCGGAGCCTGGCGCTCGTTCTGGGCTGGCCGCGCCTGGGACGACAGGCACCGCCGGCTGGCCGGCCTCCCCCCTTTCGCTCAATGGTCCCGCAACGAACTCCGGCAACTGGTGGCCAGAGGCGATGAGGTCGTCGTGCATGCAGGCGACGAGATTTTGGCCGAGGATGCCATCGGCTACTGGTTCGTCGTCGTCGTCGATGGTGCGCTCGGCGTAAGCAGGGCGTCTCGACGCGTCGGGACGCTCAGGCCGGGAGCCAACGTCGGCGAGGTGGCCATCCTTGGATTCGGCCCGCAACCGGCGACGGTGAGCGCGGCGACTGATGCCCGCCTGTTCATCACCGGCCGTCGAGAACTCATTTCCTTGGCCGACCGGCACGCAGCCATGCGCCAGCTGCTCTTCCCAGATGTTGACGCGGCCGATTTCAGAGATCACCTGCGGGCCTTGAGAGCAGAAGGAGCCAGCGCCTGGCGGCGACTGCCGCGCCGCGAAGGTGTGACCCCACGGCCCCTTCCCGCTGGCCTCCGTCCACCGCGGCCGGGCCGACCGAGTTCGAATCCCGGTTCGTTCAGCCGCCTTGCCGCGGCCGCGTTCGGCCGGACGAACACCAGCGAGCGCAGCCCGGGCACCAGGCCGATCAGGCATATGAGCCGACGAGGGTTGGTTGCCGTGGCCGCGTGCACGCTGATCGCCCTGATCGGAGCGGGGCTCACCTATCACCCGCCAGTCGTTGTCGTTTCGGTCGCTGATCCGATCGACGTCACCAACGACGTGACGGTTGCCGGCAAGGTCGGTCCACTCAACGGCCGCTACCTGCTGACCGCGGTAGACCTGCGCCAGCCACACGCGATCGGCGCGGCGTGGGCATCGACGCGCGGGCACACCCTGCTGCCACTGCAGAGATCGGTCGGGAGCGAGTCCCTCGCGTCCACGGGCCACGCGGTCTTTGTCGGGAGCCAGCACACCGCCACGCTCGCGGCCGCGGCCGCGGTCGGCGTCGACGAGCGCCAACTGACCGCCTTCGGCGTGGAGATCAACGATCGCGACCTGCAAGGTCCGTCCGCCGCGCTGGTCTATGCCCTCGCCGTTGCCGACCTGCTCTCGGCCGAGGACTTCGCCCGCGGGCGGACCGTCGCAGCCACCGGAACGCTGCGCGCCGACGGCACGATTGGCGAGGTCGCCTTCTCCGCAGAGAAAGTCGACGCCGCCCGGCGCGGCGGTGCATCCCTGTTCCTTGTGCCGGCCGGTCAGACGTGGCCATCGAACTACCGCGGATTGCGGGTCGTCCCGGTGCGCTCGCTCGCCGATGCGCTCGAGGCCCTCCGAGCGAGCTGAGGCGCAGACCTTTGACGACGAGGCGATGGCGCTGCACCACGCCGCCGCCGCGACCAGCGAGGCCGACGAGGCGCTCGCTGACCGACTCGAGACGTTCGCGCGGGCGTCGCTGGGCCGAGGGGTGATGGCCGCTCCGGGTGCGGCAACGGCGTGGTTCGAGGCGGCCCGACTCTCAGAGGACACGTCGCTCAAAGAGGAGCGCACTCTCAGGGGCACCCGATTGACGCCGCAGGAGCGGGCGGTGGCCAAGCTCGTCGCCCAGGGCAAACGCAACCGTGAGATCGCGGCTGACCTCGTGGTGTCGGTCAAGACGGTGGAGTATCACCTTGGCCACGTCTACCAGAAGCTCAACGTCGCCGGATGCGGCTCACGGCGCCCACGATCACGGCAACGATCACGGCGAACACGGCCACCTTCACCAGGAAGATGACGGTGCCCACGATCCAGCCGAGCACCTTCAGGGCGATGAAGCCGGCAACGACGACGGCGAAGACCAGGACGGCGGTGTCCGCGACAGCCAGGCTCGAACCCTTGCGCTTCTCAATGGGCATGGACCGATGGTAGGCCGCACGCCGATCGGCGTGGAAGGCTCGGCGGGTGAGTAACGAGGGGCGAGACGAACTGAGAGACGACGTGCGAGACGACGTGCGAGACGACGTGTGGTACGCCGCCTACGGGTCCAATATTGAGCGACGCCGGTTCTCCCTGTACCTCGACGGTGGCACCAACCCCGTCTCGGGACGGGTCACGGTGGGATGTCGAGATTCCCGGCCGCCTACCGATGACCGCCCGGCCGCGCTTCGCGCTCAATTGCTCTTCGCTCGACACTCCCCCGGTTGGAATGGAGCGGTTGCGTTCCTCGACGCCGATCGCCCGGGCGAAACCCTCGGCCGGGTGTGGCGCATCACCCGAGAGCAATTCTCTGATCTCGTCGCCCAGGAGTGCGGTCGTCCACCGGGCTCGCTCGATCCGGACGCCTTCACGCAGATCGGTGCCGCGAGTCCCCGCACGATCGCCAACCGCACGGGCTGGTACGGACGCCTCGTGTGGCTGGGCGACTTGGACGGGCTTCCGATGCTGACCTGCACCTCACCGGACGACCTCGGCGACGAGGAGCCACGCCAGCCGGCGCTGTCGTACCTCGCGACGATCGCCAGAGGCCTCGACGAGTGCGGCCATCCGCACGAGTCGATCGTGTCGTATCTGCACGAAACACCCGGAGTGGCGCGGGGCTGGGATCGGGAAGGTCTCACCCGCGCCCTGCGGGAGGCGGAATGGCCGCCGCCCGTTTGATCCAGCCCTTGCTGTTGTCGTCGGCCCGCGCGATCGTGGTCATGAGTCGTTGGCCGCTCCCCCGGCCTCCCGTCAGCATCTCGACGCGGGAGGCCCCGTATGCCCCAACCCTCACCGACCCATCAACCGTCAGAGCCTGAGGTCGATGGCGATCACTTGCGAGAGCTCTCGCATTTGATCGACCGCTCGGTCTCCAACCGGGGATGGGCCGATCAGTCGGCTGTCCTCATCCGAATCCGTCTTGCTCAAGCCGACGACCTCGAGCTCGGCATGCGCGACCTCGACGGCCACCCGGCTCACGAGTTGCTCGGGTTCGACGCACCGCTCGACTGGGCTGCGATTGGAATCAGCCAACTCGGCCGAGCGCGCCAGATCGATGCGGCTGGTGCGAGCGGCCCAGGGCAGCGGCTCCGCGTCACGACCATGCTGTCTCGCACGGGCGCAGAGGCCACGGTGCTGCGCTTCCGCGACGACGACACCACGCGGGAGGTCGACGAGCCGAGCCAGGGGCTGGTGAGCGACACGCTGCATCGCTGCCTGGCCCTGCCCACCCCGCGGCCCGACGTGCCGGTTGACGCGTTCTTCGCCCGGATCTGGCTCGACGCGATCTCCGCTCACACGCCCGACGGCGACACGCTCGACTGGCCTGCCGCGGCGCGACTGCACCCCGCCATGACCGAAGCGACCGACAACGGCCTGGATCGGCGCGCCAACCAGATGGCCAGAGCCATCGGGTGGGACGGGGTGCGCTGGCAGACCGTCGAAGGGCGCTGGCGGCCGGGGCGGCTCACACCGGTCGCCGCGGCGTGGTTTGACGACGGTTCGTTTGCTCGCTGGGTGCAGCCGGATCCAGCCGAGCTCGCCGGGTTGTGCAAGCGGTTTACCCCCGGCGCGACGGCATCGCTGGTGCGGCGGCTCGTGAACTGGGGGGTGTGGCCAGCGGCGGTCTAGACCGGCTTGGTCTGCCTCCAACTGTCCAAGTAGGTGATCTCGGCCGCCGGTCGCCGGGCGGCCGCACCCCATTTGCCGGTGG
>JBPCMH010000063.1:0-5188 GCA_051002495.1 Acidimicrobiales bacterium | reverse complement strand
CGAGGAACATCAGATCCTCGCGGGTGGACGACGCCGTGAACTGGTGGAAGGTGGCGTCGGTGCGACGGAACGCGAATCTGGTTCGTATCAGGTGGCCGACCGGGCCGAGCCAGCGGTTCTCCTTCGGACCGCTCACCGCGACGTACCTTCCGGCGGGGCGGAGCACACTGATGCGGTCGGCGGCGCTCCGGTTGCCGACGTTGTCGAGCATCACGTCGAATCGAGCGCCGCCGGTTACGAAGTCGTCGGTGGTGTAGTCGACGACATGGTCGGCGCCGAGTCGCTTGACCATGTCGACGTTTCGTGCGCTGCACACGGCGGTCACCTCGGCGCCGAGGGCCTTGGCGATCTGCACGGCGAACGTACCGACACCGCCGGCCGCACCATTGATCAACACGTGGTCGCCGGGTTGTGTGTCGCCGTGCGTCTTCAGACCCTGCAGTGCCGTGATCGCGGCCACCGGCGTCGCGGCGGCCGCCTGGAATGACACGCCCACCGGAATCGGGACGAGGTGCCGGTGAGGAAGTGCCAGTCGAGGGCATTCAGCGACGAAGCCTCGACCTGGATGAGCACCTGGCCCTTGCCGGCTTGCGGCGTTGGCACGTTCGCGATGGCGACCACCTCGGCAGTGCCGTAGCGCCGGGCGACTGCAGCGGTCATCGTGGTCGTTGGCGACGAGTGGTCGACGGTCGGCTGAAGCTCGGCGGGTTCGGTCGCTTCGGTGGTGGTGGATCGGTGGCTCACAGGGACTCCTCGAAGGTCGCAACGTACGCTGTACATCTTGTCGCGTACAGTGTACGTTGTCAAGAGGTTCGCGATGATCGACCACAGCATGAGTTCGACCACACCGAGGAAGCCGCTCCAGCGCGACCGAATCGTCGCTGCCGCAGTGGAGCTCGCCGATAGCAACGGCGTCGACGCTTTGAGCATGCGCAACCTGGCCCGGAGCCTCGGCTACGAGGTGATGTCGCTCTACAACCACGTGGCCAACAAGGACGAGCTGCTCTCGCTGATGGTCGATGCCGCCGCCGCGGAGATCGACGAGCCGAGGGCGGACGTGGCACCGCTGGAAGCGGTTCGGGCGTTGACCATCTCCACTCGAGACGTGCTGGCTCGGCACCCGTGGGCGCCGGCGCTCTGGCTTCGCTATCTCCCCGGTCCGGCACGCACCCGTCAGATGGATGACCTGCTGCGGCTGTTCGACGCGACCGGATTGTCGCCGGAACTCGCTCACCACGGTTTCCATGCCGTCAGCAACCACGTGATCGGCTACACGCTGGCGCAGCTCGGGTTGAACACGGGCGACGACCCCGAGGCACGTACCAACGAGTTCGTCGACGGCATCTCGGAGGACGACCATCCGCACATGGTCGCCCACGTGCGCCAGCATCTGTCGGGCGACACCTCGAGCAGCTTCGAACTCGTGCTCGACCTCATCCTCGACGGTCTCGTTCGCCTCGACACCGAGCGCTGAAGCCCTGACGTTTGAGTGACGGTTTCGGTGACCCGTCCCCGGATCGCGACCCACAGCGCAGACAGCACGATCTTGACGTCGATCTGCGTGTCGCGGAACTGCTGGGTTGGCCACCGAGCACCACATCCGCGCGAGCACCGTCTAGTTCCACTTGGCGAGCCCGATGACCAAGGTCGGCGTCCGCACTCGCGTCGAACTCGCCATGTGGGCCTCCGAATACCGCCGAGATTCGACGAGCACCATCGCGGGTCGTCAGGGTGACTCAGGTCGGTGCGACCTCCTCATGGAGGTGCGACCTCCTCATGGAGGATGGCGTAGCCGAGGCTGTCGAGCCACCTGCCGGACCGGTGCAGCGAATCGCGAACCGCTTGGACCTCGCGCCGCATGCCGACGCGCTCCATGAGCCTCCACGACGTGCCGTTGTCGAGGAAACAGTTCGCAACGACCCGGTGCAGGCAGAGATCCTCGAAGCAATATCTGAGGAGCTCGCGCACCGCTTCGATGGCGTAGCCGTAGCCGGTGTGGGCGGGGTGGAGAACCCAGCCGAGCTCTGCCTGCATGCCACGGGCCTGCTCGGCGACGTCGAGTTGTGCCCAGGCGTCGTCGCGACGAACCATGAAGTCGCCGATGATCGGGCTTGCCGAGTCGTGGCCACACAGAACGACGACGGTGGTTGCGAGACGCGTAGGATCCGAAATCAGCTCGCGATACCCGGCCAGGTCGGCCGGACATCCGGTGAGCCACTCGTTGACCGATTCGAGTCGGCGAAACTCCCAGGTCCGGTCCGCGTCGTCGGCGGTGGCCGGACGCAGGGCGAGACGATCGGTGTGGAGCACATGGTCGAGCGCCGATGCGGTCGGGCTGGCGGTCAGGCTGGTGGTGGGGGTCGTGGGGGTGGTGGGGGTGGTGGGGGTGGTGGGCGCATCGTGATCGGAGGTCATTGCGGTCGCCCGCCGAACCTCCACTGATGGACCTCGATGCCGACGTACCGATCCGACGAGAGGACGGCACGTGCGTTGGAAGTGTCGGCGGCCTCGAGCAGGACAGCCGCTCCGAGAATCACTGCGCTGTCGTCGGATAACAGTGGGCCGCTTGCGATCAGGTCCTCGCGCAACGGTTCGGGGGCGGCGAGGTCGTTGGGCTCCGGAAGTTCCGTCGCTTCGACAGGTTCGAACGTGAAACCGAGGACGAGGTAACGACTCCTGCCGGGTCGGGCGTTCTCGAAGTCCCACATCGTTCGACCCAGTGAGTTGTGCCATCGTCGGAGAAGGACATCACGGTAGGTACCGGCTTGATACCCGGGCTCATCGAACGCGAAGGCACGAGCGGCAGTCGGATCCTCGAGATCGAGGATGTGGAGGCTGCCGGTCAGCGTTCCATCGTTCGCGAACGTCGGTCCGCGAGCGACCATCGTGTCGGCGAACCGGTCCATGTACGCCCAGTGCTGCTCGATGAGTTCGCGACGTAGCCCCATCGACCCGGGTCGATCACGGTGATGGCAGAGGAAGAGCACGAGTCAGCTTCGTCGATGCGTCCGGACCGGCGCAATCGATTTTCCCTCAAAAGCACGCAGTCTGGACGCCACTGGCGTCCAGACTGCGGTCCGCGCGGACATCTTCGTACCACTATGCGAACGGGCTACGCCGCGAGAAGAGGGACGCAGTTCCGTCGGTTGCACGCCAGGCGGCTATCGCATGCGTCACGTTCACGGGCGGACCGGGCGAACGACGCGACCGAAGTGGCACTCGGCGAAGCACAGGTCCGCAACACCGGTGTCTGCTCTTGCCAGGGATTTCCGTACCGACGTCTGCCTGATGGACGTTCGCATGCCTCGGATGGACGGACTCGAGGCGACCCGACGCCTCGCCATCTTCCGGGACGTGCTGGGGTGAGATCACGTCGACGACGGCGATGGTTGGGTCGTCTTCGCTTTGCCGCCCGCCGAACTGGGCGTCCATCCGTCCGAAGGGCCGACCTACGACAGCGGGACGCGTCACCAGTTGTCGCTGATGTGCGCCACCGCCACCGCCACCGCTACCGTCGCTGAGCTCCGCGCCGCCGGCGTTGAGGTGCGTGGCGACCCGAGGACGAGGGCTGCGGCATCACCACGACGGTCGTGTTGCACGGTGACCTCAAGGTGATGCTCTGCGAGCCCCGCCATCGCACCGCGATCTGACGCCGCACTCGTCGGGCGCTACATCACGGCCGGTCGGCCGAACTCATGACATGTCCCGTCGATAGAGCAGTACCGTCCCGACGGCCAGTGCCGCAGCGGCGTAGCCACCGAACAGGAACGCATCCTGCACTCGGCTCAGTTCGGCGGCGATCATTTCGGGAGCGTCGGTTCCTGTTGCGGTGCCGAGCAGACCGTTGGCGGCGCTGAACGGCAAGAACCGGTGGACATTCGCCGGGATGAGGGTTCTGATGAGGTTCTCCACCACGAACACCCAGACCAGCAGGATCGACACCGCCGCTGCGCTGTGGCGCAGGATCATCCCGATCCCGAGACCCAGAAGTGGTGCGAGTGCGGCGACGAGGAGCCCCCACAGGGCCTTGGCTGGCATTGCGGAGGTGTCGCCGCTTTCGAGCCCGCCGAGGAGCGTGCCGCTCAGGCCGCCGATCATCCCCAGTGCGCCCATCGCCAGACCGAAGCACGCTGCGATGGCGGTCTTGGCGGCGGCGGTCACCCATCTCGCGGGCTGCGCGGTCACGGCTGTCGCCATCGTGCCGTGCTGGACCTCTGACGTGAACATCAAGATGCCGGCGATGGCTGCGAGCACGGTGGTGAGCCACGTCGAGAAGACGAACGTCTCGGCAATGTTGTAGGGCTTGTTCGTGTCCGGGTCGATCTCGACGAACACAGCGAGGATGAACGACAGCAACACGCCGACGATCGGTGTCATTGCGAGGATGGCGACGTTCGAACGCAACGTCGTGAGCTTGATCCACTCGCTCCGCACGGCGGTGGGCATCGATGCGACCTCGTCACGTCGGGCACGTTCGCCGACTGAGTGCTTCGGCAACGGGAGAGAGTCGGGTGGTGCTGATGGCGTGGTGGGGGGTGTGGTGATGGTCATGGTTCTCTCGCCTGGTTGGTGCGGATGGGGGTGGGGGCTCACGCAGATGCGTACTCGGCGGTGGCGCCGGTCATGTCGAGCAGTATCTCCTCGAGCGAGCGTGAGGTCTCGCTGATCTCGACCACATGGATGCGATGGTCGAACGCGATCTGCGACACCGTGGCGGTGGTGGTTCCCCAGATCGAGAGTCGCTGGTCGATCACGTCGATCGCGTCGATCTCGAGGTTGCGACGATCGAGCAGTTCGGCGAGCTCGGCAAACTGGGGTGTGCGGACCACCACCGTTGAGTGGCCGCGGGCGAGGGTGCTGGCGACGGGTTCGGCGGCCAGCAACCGTCCACCGCCGACGACCACGAGGTCGTTGGCGAACATCTCGAGCTCACTGATCAGGTGGCTCGACACGAACACGGTCCCGCCGGCTCGCGCGAAGGCCGTGAGCGAGTTGCGCAGCCAGCGGATGCCGTCGGGGTCGAGGCCGTTGGACGGCTCGTCGAGCAACAGCACCTCGGGTTCGCCGAGCAGTGCCCCAGCGAGCGCCAGACGTTGGCGCATCCCCAACGAGAAGCCGCCGGCTCGCTGGTCGGCCGCCTTCTCGAGCCCGACCTCGCCGAGTACCTCGTCGACGCGCCGGACCGGGA
>JBPCMH010000062.1:0-5197 GCA_051002495.1 Acidimicrobiales bacterium | reverse complement strand
GCCGTCGGGACCGGCATCAACGCGCCGGAGGGCTTTGCCGCCGGCGTCATCGAGCGACTGGCGACCGACATGAAGTTGCCCCTGAGCGAAGCCCGCGACCACTTCGAAGCCCACGGCGCGCGCGATGGCCTCGTCGAGTGCTCGGGTCAACTGCGTGTCGTCGCCATCTCGTTGTGGAAGATCTCCAACGACCTCCGGTGGATGGGGTCTGGTCCCAATGCCGGTTTGGGCGAGATCGCCATTCCCGATCTCCAGCCCGGGTCGTCGATCATGCCGGGCAAGGTCAATCCGGTGATCCCCGAGGCCGTGTGTCAGGTGGTGGCCCAAGTGATTGGCAACGACGCGTGCGTGGCCTGGGCGGGTGCGGCCGGAAACTTTGAGCTCAACGTGATGCTGCCGGTGATTGCGCGGAACTTGCTCGAGTCGATCCAGCTCCTGGCCAACGCCAGCCGGCTGCTCGCGGATCGTTGTGTTGACGGCATCGAAGCCGACGAGGCGCAATGCCGGGTCTACGCCGAGTCGTCACCCGCCGTGGGTACCTCGCTCAACGCCTACATCGGCTACGACGAGGCTGCGTCGGTCATCAAGGAAGCGACGAAGTCAGGGCGCACCATCCGCGAGGTTGTGCTCGAACGGGGCCTGATGGACGCGGCCGAACTCGACCGAGTGCTCGACGTGCTGGCCCTGACCCGCGGCGGCGTTCCGAAGTAGCGGGAGTAGCGGAGGTAGCGGGAGTAGCGGAGGTCGCGGGAGCGGCGCTCAGCCGGCGGCGGGGGAGCCGGCGAACGGACCGGGGTCTTTGGTTCCTGGCAGCACCGGCCCGGTCCAACTGGTGACCGCAGCCAGGCCGTCGGTCACGTTTTGCCAAGCATCGGGATCCCAGCCCTCGGCAGAGCTCACGAGCTGACCGCCCATATCGACGTGAAGGATCGCAGGGAGGCGTTCGAGGCCGAAACCAGCCACGACCTTCCGATCCGGGTCGACGAAGGTAAGGATCTCCTTGGCCCACGGGCCCAGGAAGCGCTTGGCATCGTCGGCCTCCGCGGTCACCACGAACGCGACACGGCAGTCGGTCTCCTCGAAGTTCTGCAGCACGCGACACGCTGTGGGCAGGACCCAACTGCTCTCGTTGGTGTACGGATCAACGACCACCATGGACAAATGGAACGTGGTGAGCCACATGCGCACAGTGCGCGGCTTGCCGTCGAGCGGCGTCAGCTCCAACTCGGGAGACGGATCGTTTGCCACGGCGCCAGAAGGTAACAGCACTAGGGTCATGGCCGGAAGTTGGCCAGACGAAGGGGTGCGAATATGGGCATTGGGACAGGGTTGTACAACGTCGTGTACTTCCTCCATATCACCGCGGTCATCGTGGGCTTCGGCACCGTCGTGCTGAACGGCTTGTACGGCATGGAAGCCAAGAAACGTCAGGGTCCTGGCGGCTTGGCGATCATGGAGGCGACCGATCGGGTCGGCGAGACGGCGATGATGTTCATCTACGCGGTTCCGATCTTCGGCATCCTGCTCATCATCGTCAGCGACGGGCTGTGGGCCTTCAGCCAACTCTGGGTGTCGCTGTCCTTCCTCTTCTATCTGGCCGGCATTGGTCTGTCTCACGGATTGTTGAGGCCCAACCTCCGCAAGATGCAGGGATTGGCCAAGGAGCTGGATGACGGCGGCCCGCCGCCGGAAGGCGCATCCGGACCCCCGCCGCAGGTTGCGGAGATGGAGAGTCGGGGCCGCACCGTCGGCATTGTGAGCACCGTGCTCAACCTGAACCTCGTGCTTCTGTTGATCCTCATGATCTGGAAACCGGGCCTGTAGTCCCCCAGGTCTTCCTGCGGCCTCGGAACTTCCGACAGCACTAGCGTCAACGTCGATGCATCCAATCGAGCGGCTTCGCTATGTCGCCAGGGCAGGTTCGGGGGCCGGTCCCTCCCTCCTGGTCAGGGAAGCCGCCGCTGCGCTGGCCTCGATCGGCCACGACCCGGCGGGCATGGTTACCGGCTGTCGCCGGCTCATTGCCCGCCACCCCACTGCCGGACCGCTTTGGTGGCTTGCGGCCCGCGTGCTGCACGCACAGAACCCGGCCGACGAGGCGTGGGTCGCGGCCCAGGAGATCGACGAAGATCGCACCGACGGCGTGGTCGCAGCCCAACTGCCGGACGAGGCGACGGTGGTCGTGCTCGGGTGGCCCGAGCTTGTGGCCGAGGCATTGAAGCGCCGCGGCGACATCGAGCCGCTCATCGTCGAATCCGGGGGAGAGGGCTACGACTTGGCCCGGCGGCTCGCCAGGTACGACGTTGATGCGGTCCACATCCCAGAATCGGGTCTCGGCGCCGCGGTCCGCGCGGCCGGCCTTGTGCTGCTTGAGGCGTCCGCGTTGGGACCCGACACCTTTGTTGCTCCGCTTGGGTCGCACGCCGCGGCCGCTCTTGCCGTGAGCCTCGACATCCCGGTTTGGGTCGTCGCTGGCGTCGGCCGGGTACTGCCGGCTCGGCTCTACGACGCCCTCGTCGCCCAAGCCGAACTCGATGCTGACCCGTGGGACCTGGCCGACGAGGTGGTGCCGCTTTCGCTGGCATCCTCGGTGATCGGGCCTGGCGGTCCGACGCCGCCTGACGAGGCCCCGAAGCGGGCCGACTGCCCGATCGCGTTGGAGCTGCTGAAGGGAGCCATATGAGTCGTCGGGATCAGATCAAGATGTCGGAGGCCGAGGTCGAGGCATTCCTCGCCGAACGGCACACGCTGCAGGTGGCCACGATCGGCTCGTCCGGCCATCCTCACCTGGTGGCCATGTGGTACGGATTCCTTGACGGGCAGGTGGCGTTTTGGACCTACGCCCGGTCGCAAAAGATCCTCAACCTCCAGCGCGATCCGAAGATGACTTGCCTGGTCGAGGCGGGTGAGGACTACGCCGAGCTTCGCGGTGTCGAGTTGGTGGGTCTCGGACGGGTTGTCGAGGATCGCGACGCGGTGCAGGCCATCGGCGAGAGCGTCTACGAGCGCTACACCAGCCCGATCGACGACGCCGGTCGCGAGATCGTGCGAGCCATGGGAGCCAAGCGGGCGGCGGTGGTGCTCGACGTCGAACGAACCGTGACGTGGGATCACCGCAAGCTCGGCGGCGGCTACTGAGGGAAAGCGGTCTCGGTAGATGTCGGCACATGTTGCGTCCTGAAGGCTGGACCAGACCAGCGGGTGGAAGTCCCGTCCGGGTAAGCGCCGAAGCGCCCGGTAGCAGGCCCCGGTTCGTCGTCGAGAGGCGGCGGGCTGAGCGGGGCGTCAAAAGCCTCTTTGGAGGGAGCAAGCGTGCGGGCCGTAGTGCCACTAGGCGCGAGTCCTGCAGCCTCGTCAGACTCACAACGGGGGAGCCGAGCCGCTCATGTCACGGCGAAGGCCTATGTCTGACCATCGGGCCAGTTTCGGAGATGCCCACGGTCGGGTCCCCTCGGGGTACGGGGAGCGGCACGTACGCACGGTTTGGTTCGGAACAGGAGAGACCCGTCTGCGCAGCCTTGTCAGCAAAGACCGTTCGGATAAGCCAGTGGTGAAACCGGGCGGAGCGCAGCGGGAGTCCGACGGGGTCGTAGTACCGCTGATCGCCGGGATGAACCCGGCGGGAGGGAAGGGCCCCGACTTCGGTCATGTTGGTGATGGGGGTAAGCGTGAGGGCATGGCCGGGACCGCCCGGCCCAACTACCTCGACGGGCATATGCCCGTCGTGAAAGTGCGACAACTCCAGAACCGGCTATGGGCTGCGGCCAAGTTGTCTCCGGAACGCAGATTCCACGCCCTGTATGACCGCATCCACCGCAGTGACGTGCTGTGGGAGGCGTGGGTCCGCGTGAAAGCGAATCGTGGTGCCGCCGGCGTCGATGCGCTGACGTTGGCGGCGGTGGAGGAATACGGGGTCGAGGCAATGCTCGACGGGTTGTCCCGCGACCTCCAAGCAGGCAAGTACCGCCCGTCGCCTGTGCGGCGGGTGGAGATCCCAAAGTCTGATGGCTCCAAGCGGCCATTGGGTATCCCCACCGTGCGCGATCGAGTGTGCCAGCAGGCAGCCAAGATCGTCCTCGAACCCATTTTCGAGGCCGACTTCCTGCCCGTCAGTTTCGGGTTCCGCCCGAAGCGTTCGGCCACCGACGCCCTGGAAGCGATCCGGGTGGCGTTTCCCCGAGGACGGCAGTTTGTCTTCGAGGCCGACATCCGCGACTTCTTCGGCCGGATCGGCCACGAGCGGTTGCTCGCTCTGGTCGCCGAGCGCGTATCGGATCGGCGGGTGCTCAAGCTGTTGGGCCAATGGCTGCGTGCCGGGGTGTTGGTCGACGGGGTGATGTCTGAGACGGTCTCGGGCACACCTCAAGGCGGGGTCATTTCCCCGCTGTTGGCCAACATCTTCTTGCACGCCTTCGACCGTGCCTGGGCCGAGTCCGGCACCGGGGAACTTGTCCGCTACGCGGACGACTTCGTGGTGTTGTGCACGTCTCGCAGCCAAGCCGAACAAGCCCACCGCCGAGCCGCGGCGATCATGGGTGATCTCGGTCTGGAGCTGCACCCGGACAAGACCCGTGTGGTCGATCTCCGGGAAGGCGCCGAGGGTTTCGATTTCCTCGGGTTCCATCTTCGTGCCCGCATGTCGGGTCGGCTGTGGGAGCAGCAGCGCGCCGTGCGCTACTACCTGCATCGCTGGCCCTCGGAGCGGTCCATGAAACGAGCCCGGGCGAGGATCAAAGCTCTCACCAGTCGGAGCATGGTGGGGTGGGAGCTCGAACCGCTCATCAAGCGGCTAAACCTGTTCCTTCGGGAATGGGGCAACTACTTCCGCACGGGGAACTCGGCCGACAAGTTCGTCTCGATGGACCGTCATGTGGTGTGGCGGCTGAAGCGCTTGCTGATCAAGAAGCGCGGCCGCAACCTTCGTGCCGGTCAAGCGGGGCGTTGGACGCCGAGCTGGTTCCATGACCAGGGCCTGCACAAACTCATGGGCACGATCCAATATCCGAAGGCGGCGTAACCATGTCAAGACGACCGTCGGTAAGCCGTATGCGGGAAAACCGCACGTACGGATGTGTGTCCTGAAAGGAAGTGAGGACGATGTAGAAGGTCGCCAGCACGACCGTGCTGTGCCAGTGATGGAGGTTGGCCCTCCGGGTTCGCCGTGCAGGCGGGGATCCCAAACCACCGCAGTGTCATG
>JBPCMH010000061.1:0-8114 GCA_051002495.1 Acidimicrobiales bacterium | reverse complement strand
CCTTGGGACGCTGAGCGGGTTCAGCGTTGGCTGCCTGCGGGGTTCTATGGCGGCGGATCCGAGCACGTCCAACGTCACCACCTGTATGCCCGCTTCGTCTGCATGGCCCTCCACGATCTGGGTCATCTGCCGTTCGCCGAGCCGTTTCCGGTCATCCGGTTGGGCGGCCTGATCACCCACGCTGGCGCGAGGATGTCGAAGAGCCGGGGCAACGTGGTCAACCCCGATGATTACTGGGCCGAGCACGGCCGCGACGTGTTGCGTTGTGCGCTGCTGTTCAGCGGACCATGGGATCGGGACGGCAGCTTCCACGACCGCAACATCACCGGCATCGAGCGCTTCTTCGGTCGAGCGTGGCGGACGGTCGACCGTGTACTCGGGGAGTCCGACATCGCCGATCCTGCCGGCCCGGGCCCCCAGGCTGAGGCACTCGACCGAGCGGTGCGTGAGGTCACGGGTGCCATCACCAAGATGCGACACAACGTCGCGTTGGCCCGCCTGATGGAACTGCAGTCTCGGGTGCGCTCAGTGGCTGGCGCGCGCACCTTCACCCTGCTGCTGGCACCCCTGGCCCCATACCTGGCTGAGGAACTCTGGGCTCGCCTCGGGGGCGAGGTAAGCGTGCAGACTCAGCCGTGGCCCACGGCGGCTGAGGAGAGTGCGTGAGGCGCGCCTATCTGCGGGTGAGGCGCATGGGGACGTGCTCGATGCCGTCCTCGACGAACTCCGGACCGTCGACGGCGAAGCCGAGCTGTTCGTACCAGCTCTGCAGATGCGATTGGGCGTCGAGAACGACCGACCCCGACACGCGAGCCAGAGCCGCGCGCACGAGTGCTGCGCCGAGTCCTTGCCGGCGCGAGTCCGCAGCCGTCACGACGCGTCCGATCTTGGCCGCGCCGGGCTCGGAAAGCACACGGAGATAGCTCAAGGGACGTCCGCCTGCCTCGAACCACAAATGGATGGTGGAGTGGTCAAGGTCGCGCCCGTCGAGTTCGGGGTAAGCGCAAGCCTGCTCGACCACGAAGACGTCGGTTCGGAGCTGCAGGATCCGGTACAGCGTTACTGCGTCGAGGTCGCCGATGCCGCTCTCATGGAGGACGGCATCAGCCGGGCCGGTCACGTCGGTTTCCTGAAGAGCTGGTGAAAGCCAATGGCGGCCGCGGCGGCCACGTTCAGCGAGTCGACCGTGCCACTCATCGGGATGCGCACCCGGCGGTCGGCGGCGGTCATGGCGGCGGAAGTCAGTCCCGGCCCTTCCGAGCCCAGCAGCACCGCAACCCGCTCGCCGACGCCGCGATAGGAGTCGATGTTCTCGGCCTCGTCATCAGGGGTCAGCGCCACCGCCTCGAATCCTGCCTCTCGGACGGCCTCGATGGCATCGGGCCACGGGGGAGAGGTCGTAAAGGGAACGTTCACGACGTGTCCCATCGACACGCGAACCGTGCGTCGATACAGCGGGTCGCAACAGGTGGGGGACAACAGCACGCCGTCAGCACCGAGCGCTGCGGCGTTCCGGAAGATGACCCCGAGGTTCTCCTGGTCGTTGATGCCCTCCAGCATCACCAGGTTGACGGCTCCGTGCAGGACATCGGCCATCGCCACGGGAATCGGGCGGTCGGCGCACGCCACCGCACCACGGTGCAGGTTGAACCCGACCACCTGGTTCAGCACCGACTTCGGTGCGACGAAGACCGAAGCTCCAGTGTCGAGCAAAGCCTTCTGATCGAGTTCAGGCAGTTTCTTCTCGGTCACCAGCACCGAACGGACCGACCAGCCCGAGGCCAGCAACTCGCCGATGGCCAGCGTGCCCTCCACGATGAAGAGGCCTTCGCCATAGGCACCGCCGGTTCCCTCAACGCCCCGGCGCAGCTCGGCATCGGTGAGCCCCAGGTATTCGGCGACGCGCGGGTCGTCAGCATCTGCGATGGGTGTGGTGGTCACCGGCGGCACCCCCGAATGTTGCCAGGTACCCACAGAAGACGAGCGCCCGGTTCGCCGTTCTTCACAGGAAGCAGGCCTAGGAGCGCGACAAACGTCGGCACTTCCGGTGCCGGCGCTTGTCGTCGCTGTTTCCCCAGGAGCGAAATGCGGCCCCAAGGCCTGAGATCAGGCTTTGCTGTCGAGCTGGTTCAGGCGGCGGGCCATGCCGATCATGAGCTTGCGGGCGATCGACGGCACCTCCGCCAGCAGCGCGGTGAAACTCCGCTGCTCGAGCACCAACACATCCAGCGGGGTGCTGGCGGTGACCGTGGCGTTGCGGGGTGCCTTGTCGAGGAGCGAGAGCTCCCCGAAGAAGTCGCCGGCGCCGAGGACGGCGATCTGCTTGCCTTCGCGGGTCACCTTGGCCTTGCCCTCCACGATGACGAAGAACTCCCGGCCGGAGCCCCCCTCGACGGTGAGGTTGGCACCCTGGTTCACCGTGAACTCGTCCGCGGTCTTCGCTACCAGCTGTAGATCCTTCTTCGAACACGCGCTGAACATCGGCACCGCGGCCAGATGGTCCAGGTACTGGTCCTTCTTACTCATGTTTCCTCCTGTCGAGCCGGACGAGCCCGGTCCTACTAGTAGTTGGTTGAAATGTCGGATTTGTCAAGTGCAAACGACTCAGACGCCGCCTTCGGCAGGGGTGGGGGGCGCACAACGCCGAGCCGGTCGAAGAGAGCGGTCGCTTGCTCCGCGCTCGCCAAGTCGCCGCAGAAGTGGGCAATCGCGGCCAACGTGCAGGCCTGTGCGAACGGCATGCTGTTCTCCCGAGCGATCTTGAGCGAGGCCCGCAGCGATGGTCCGGGGTCATCGCCCTGGCCTGCCGCAGCCATGCCCTGAAGTCGCAGATGCAGCACCTTGGTAGTGTTCACGGATGGGCGGACGTCCTCGAGGATCGCTTGCGCTGCGGCCGGTTCGCCACGGAGGAGTTTTGATTCGGCCATGCGCAGCCGAGGCTCATCGGCATAGGCATCGAGGCGTGCCTCGGTGAGGCTTTGCACGGAGTCGGCCAGCCTTGCCTCAGCGGCGTCGTGGTCACCCCGGCAGAGCAGCACCCTGGCGATGTTGTACCCGACGACCGCTGCGTAGATGTGGTTGGCGGCCGAGAACGTGGCGTGGGCGCTCTCTAGATGGGTCAAGGCGTCGTCAAAGTGGCCTTGATCGGCGAGCAATTCGCCCATGTTGTTGGCGGTGATGGCCACCGTGTGTTCGTCGCTGAGTGCTCCAATTCGGGTCAGCGCATCGCGGAAGTGGTCAACGGCTCGGTGGAAGTCTCCGCTTGCACGGGCGGCATTGCCGAGGTTGTTCACCACGTAACCGAT
This sequence comes from Acidimicrobiales bacterium, assembly GCA_051002495.1. Classification (GTDB taxonomy): domain Bacteria; phylum Actinomycetota; class Acidimicrobiia; order Acidimicrobiales; family CADCTF01; genus JBPCMH01. The sequence goes on along the minus strand of JBPCMH010000061.1, from coordinate 4,809 downwards.
CATCCAATCGGCCTTGGCCGCCTGGAAGCCAGCGATAGCTCTGGCGCCATACTCCGCGGCAGCGGGGTCGCCGAGGGTAGACAGCGTTGGGACCAGCCAATTCGACGCGTGGGCAACGCCGGGGCCGTCGTCGCGACGCTCGGCATCGGCGACGACCTCAAGCAGCTTCTTTCGGGCGGCAACGAACTGACCTCGGTCGATGTCGATCCTCGCTAGCTCATTGAGGATCCGATTGGCCTGCTTCACCGTCTCGGGATCGTCCGGGAACCGCTCGGCGATTCGCAATCCACGCCTTGCCCAGCGAACCGCACTGGCCAGCTTCCCCGAGTCCTTCTTCAGCATGCATTGCAGGTGGCAGACCTTCACCGCGGTCGGCGATGCCCGGTCGACGAGCGTCCATGCCTTCTCTACCGCATGCTCGGCGTCGCCTCGGTTACCGACCAGCGACGCACGGTTGGCGGCCTCGAACCACACCTCGGCCCTCAAACCAGGCTCGACATCGGCGAGCTGGTCGCCGGCTTCGGCCGCCCAGCGGAAGAGGGCGGCGGCCTCCCGGAAACTCGTCCGGTCGACGGCCGCGTTGGCTTCGTACCGGGCCGTTGACCAGGTTTGATCCCATGCGTTCGCCTGGTGAAAGTGCAGGGCCGCGTGGAACGACGAGCCATCGCTGGATGCCAGGTGCCGCGCGACGATGAGGTGCTTTTCGCGCCGAGTTCGATACGGGAGCCCCTGATAGGCCGCATCGCGGTGCACGCCCTGACGGAAATGGAACGCCGCGTCGGCTCGGACGATGAACGGATCGAGGTCGGTCCAGTCGGGGTCGATACCGCCGAGGACGACCGACGCCAACTCGGCAGAGAAGTGCTGGCCGAGCACGGCAAGCGACCGCAGTTGGGTTCGGAGCGTGGGGGCCAGAGAGTCGATCGCTGCGCTGGCCAGGGTCTCGATCGAGTCTGGGAGGTCGTCGAGTGAACCGCCGTCGGCAACGGCGACCGTCAAGGCCTCAAGCACCAGGGGACTTCCCCCGGCCCGCGCCACGATCTGGCGCACATCGGCGCGCTCGACGCGGCCCCTGGAGAGACCAATCACCAGTTGCTCGGCGTCCACTTCGTCGAGAGGTGGTACCTCGATCGCCTCACCGATCGGCGTCGCGCCCGTTCGCGCGGAAGCAACGAGGAGGTGCGCGTTGGCACCGATCGTGCCGGCGATGGTCCGCAGGCACGCCAGTGAGTCTGCGTCGAGATGTTGGCTGTCCTCGATCAGCCAGACCGTGGGCGTGGTCGGCCTGATCGCATCGGCCACCGCAGACCGCGTCCGCAGGAAGAGCAGGTTCTCGCGGAGCTCTGGCAGCGGCGTGTCGTTCGGTGGATCCACCGCCAGGGCTCTCGCCAGGAACGGCCGGTCCTCCGGTGGCGCCGCGCTCAGGGCCGCCCGCACCATGGGGTCATCAGCCGCCCGATCGACGCCGAGCGCCGACCTCAACAGCGGGCGCAGCGCCCCGTAGGAGATCGCGGAGGCGAACCGATCGCCCCGAACGACCTCGACGGCCGCGTCGCTATCGAACCGAGCGACCAGTTCGGAGAGAAGTCGTGTCTTGCCGGCTCCGGCCGGTCCGAGCAAGGTGAGCGCAGCGCCCGACCCCTCGTCGGCGGCCCTGGCCGCGTGCAGAAGGCGCGTGAGGAGCTCCGTGCGGCCATGCATCGTGCCGGTGGGAGTTGGCAGGCCGACCCGCGGTTGGCTGAGCACTTGTCCGATGAGCGACGCCTCGAGTGGCTTCGCCTTGCCTTTGGCCGCGAAGGGCTCCACCGCAGTCTGCTCGAAGGGTGCGGCGACCCGGGCCAAGAAGGCGGGTGTGGCGAGGATCTGTCCGCCCGAGGCGTGGGCCATGACCCGCGCCGCGGTGTTCACCGTGTCACCCATGATCGTGTAGGTCCGGCGATACGCGGGACCTACCGCACCGGCAAAGACCGATCCGCGGTTGAGCCCAACCCTGACCGAGATGGCGTCGGTCTCGTCGACGATGCGGCGCACCGCGCGCACGAGGCGGTCTTCGTCGTCTTCGTGAGCGTTCGGGACCCCTCCCGTGAAGATGAGCTTGCCCCCGTTCTTGTCGAGATCGCTCGACAAGAAGCAGAGGTTGTGCTCGGTCAGAGCGGCCTGAGCGTTTCGCAGAAGCTGCTCGAGACCCTCGGCCACAACCTCAGGGCCGCGTGCCGTCAGTAGGTCGTCGGTGCCGTCGAAGTGGAGGAACGCCACTGCAACAGAACGATGCTCGGCGTCGGTCGCGCCGGCCGAGACCACCTCACGGAGGGCCTGAGGGATGAACTGCGACACGTCGGTGGTGAGGTCGACGGCCACGATCTGCTGCGGCGCGACCTCTGGCGGGACCGACAGCAGGCGACCCGGGCCCAACGCGCGCCCGCACGCCTTCGCCGGGAGCGCGGCCGCAGTACTCGGCGAGATCACGATCTGGCCGGCTGAGGCCGCTGATTCCATCGTGGCCGTGGCGCTCGCACCCGGGCCGGTGACGATCAACTCGCGGTGGCTGTCGCCGACCAGGAAGAAGTTGAAGGTCCCGGAATGGACTCCGACCGACATCCGGAGCGTGGCCTTACCCGCGGGTGTGACCATCGAGCCCCTGGCCCGCAGTCGGGCTCGCATGTCGTAGGCAGCCCGGCTGGCCCGGGGCGCATGGTCGTTGCCCTCGAAAAAGAGCAGGAGGGCGTCGCCGCCGAACTTGAGCAGTGTCCCACCTGCGGCGTAGGCGGCCGCGAGCAGATCGGTGAACGTGTCGTCGATGACGAGGGTGACCTGTTCGGCTCCCTCCCGCCCAAGGCGGGCTAGCCGTTCGGAGAGTGCGGTGAAGCCGGAGAGATCGATGAACACCATCGATCCCGACAACTCGCACGAGCGCGTTGCGCCGAAGCGCTGGTCCCACTCCAGTGCGAGGCGGGGAACGTACGGGACGAGCGACGACAAGCCGACGCCCTGGGGCGGCGAGCTCACGCTACGCACGCCCAGGGGAGTCGGAGTCGGGTCACTTGAACGAGACGTTCACGGTTTGTTGGGTGGTGTCGTCAAAGGTCAGGACTACCCGACGGCAGGTTCCCGCATAGCCAGCAGGCGGAAGGCCCTTGGCGGTCTTCCAGTTGTAGTGGTACTGGTCACCATCATGCTTCAGACCGTCGGGCTCCGTCGATCCGGGGGGAGGCGTCGGGCTGGGAGTGGGCGAGCTACAGGTGTACCGGTAACTGGCGAAGCTCGTCACCGCGGACAGGTGCGTGATCTGGTTGCCGTTGGCGTCGGTCAGCCTCCACTTGAACGGGATGTTATCGCCGGCCTGCGCTTCGTAGCTGTCGCCCTCCACGATGGGAGAGAAGAAGCCCTCGAACACGTAGCCAACGCTGTAGGTCAGCGTCTTCGTCGTGGTGAAGCCGGCATTGTCCGCCGAGTTGACCACCATGACGTGGAGCCCCGCAGCGCCGGTGGGGAGGGCGCCGCCGTTCGTCACGGGCTGACCGTCAACGGTTGCTGTGCACGCCGGCGAGCCATTGATCGCCTTGACTCCGGAGCCGCTGTCGGTGCAGGCGAAGCCCAGGGTGGCCGCGCCATGGAGCGGGTAGCGGGCGCCGGCGGTCGGGCTGGTGAGTGTGATGTCGGGACCGCCACTGTCGATCCGCACCGTGAGCGTACCGGTCGAGCCGTCGGTGGCCCGGTAGTTGATCGTGTGGAGGCCGTCGCCGCGGATTGCGCCTGGCTGTACCGCCGGGCTGCTCGAACCTTCGAAGTAGATCGGGCCAGTGGCGACTCGGTTGATGGGCCCGTTGACGCCGTAGCCGACGATGGTCTCGGGAGAGGTCGGCACCAGGGTGACGGCCGCAGTCTTGAAGAAGGCGCCGAAGTTGCCATCAGCATTCGGAGCGAAGTCCGGAGCCGGCGAGCCGGTGATGTTGGTGACGACGTGGCCGATGGGCGGCGGCGCGGCCTGGCTGAGGAGCAGCCGGGCCTTGTTGGCCAGCACGCTGACCTTGCCCTTGTCGGTGACGGTCTGGACGAAGTACTCGACCTCGTTGCCCGTTGCTGCGGCTGCGCCAGCCCAGGAGCGGCCAGCACCCTTCAGCAGGCTCACCGACTTCCACTTCGGCGTACCCGGCTCCTTGAACAGGATCAGTGCTTGCTTGACGGTGTCGCTGCCCTGGGGCTCGGCTTCGATCGTGAACGTGACCAAGCCGTTGACCAAGGCGCTGCGGGCAGAAATGATGGTTGCGGGCGCGGCGTTCGATGAGCCGGCCGGGGCGTAGAAGGTCATGGCCTTGATGTCGGTGAACAACCGCTGCCGCCCGACCGTCTTGCCATTGACCAGCATGCTCTGGTTGAACATGCCGGTGACCAGGTTGACGGTGTCATGGCCAGCGGCGCCCTTGCCCAGGTACTGGAGAGACGCGGGCACGGCGATGTTCTCCGCTTGGAGCTCGGTTTGGCTGACACCGCCGCCGGTGGTCGTCACCGCGGGCATGACGGGGTTGATGTCAGCGAGATCGACGGATGTCAGATCGGTGACGAGCACCCCGGTGGCCTGAAGGCCGGCCGCTGAGACGTCGACGGAGACCATGGGCAGGATCGGGCGCTCAGGCGTCGCCAGCGTGCCGCCAGAGGCGTCCCAATAGCTGCCATCGGGCCCGTCGTGCCGGTTCAGTGAGTAGAAGCCGGGCTGGCCGGGATCGGTCGCCTGGCGAGCGATGGTGGCAACGGTCAGGCCGGTGACCGGGTCGGTCGACGTGGATGGGTTGGCCAAGGGCGGGGCAGCAT
>JBPCMH010000060.1:0-4199 GCA_051002495.1 Acidimicrobiales bacterium | reverse complement strand
ACCACCCCAAAGGGGGTTGCGGAAAGAGTTTCAGCCTCCCACCCAACAGAGTTCGCTCCGACCTTTTGGGTTCGCCTCGATGCGCGTCAGGGATCAGCCACAGGGGCAGACGTTCGCATCCCTAGCGACAGGTAGCGTGGCGAACCGACCCTCGGCGGGTTCCGGCGACTGAGAGGTATTACTCATGGGGCTTTTTCACGCTGGCCTACCCGACTGGTTGCTGACTTGGGTCAAGACCCAGGGGTACCAATCTGCAGTCGAGACCGGCACCTACCTGGGCAACTCCGCGGCCCGTCTGGCCTCGACCCTCGGCCAGTGCACCACCATCGAACTCTCCGAGAAGTTGGCCGCGGACGCCACCACGCGCTTTGCCGGCGACTCGACGGTCACGGTGCTGCAGGGATCATCGGGCGACCTGCTGCCGGAGTTGTGCGCCGGGCTGGACGAGCCGACGTTCTTCTGGCTCGACGGGCACTGGTCGGGCGGGGTCACCGCGGGCGACGGCCAGCCGTGCCCCCTGCGCGATGAGCTCGCCGCGCTGGCCAAGTCAGACCTCGCTGGCCAGCACGTGGTGGCCGTCGACGACGCCCGACTCGTCGGCTTCCCCCACTCGCTTGACCCGCACATGGAGAGCTGGCCCCGCCTCGTCGAGGTGCTGGGCTCGCTCGAGGCGATGGGGCTGCGCACTTACCTGGTCGACGACGTGATCGTCGGCGTGCCGGCCGAAAAGGCGTCGAGCTTCGAGGACCTGCATGCCCGCAAGGGAATCCGTCAGCAGGCGCCGATGTCGCTGGCCTGGACCTGGTTTGATCGCGTCAGCAACACCAGCGCCATCAAGGCCCTGCTCCGCCGCAACCGCTGAACCAGACCCTCATCAGAAAAATCGTCTCGCAGCCCAATCTTCTTAGCAGCAGGGCGACGGGCTGGCTGTCGCACCGACGGCCACCGGAGCGTCACCGGCACAGCAGACGGCCGCGGCGTTGATCTCATCGACATCGTGCTTCCCGAGGGTTCGCCGGATGGTTCCGCAGACCAACCCAACTGAACACCGTTGGATCGGATTGGTACAGCCTGCGCTCCTCGGGTATGGATGAAGGTGCACGGTCGCGTCACCCACACGCTTCACCGACACGCGTAAACCACCGCGTCGGCCCACGCGCTTAACCCACACCGGAGGCTCCCCCCTTGCCCATGCTCTTGATCGAAGACCAGCAGCTCAACGTCATCGACCGAGGCTCAGGCATTCCCGTCCTGTTGATCCATGGCTTCCCGCTCCAGGCCGCGATGTGGGACTACCAGGTCGATGCCCTGGTCGGCGCCGGGTGGAGGGTTGTCGCCGTCGATCTGCCGGGCTTCGGTGGATCGCCGACACCGGCTGACCCGACGTCATGCTCGATGGACGGTTATGCCGACCTCATCGCCGGGGTCATCGACCAGCTCGATCTCGGCCAGGTCGTCCTCGGCGGCATCTCGATGGGTGGCTACATCGCCTTCGCGTTCGTCCGCCGTCACGCCGATCGCCTGCGGGCCATCGTCCTCGCCGACACCCGGGCCCAGGCCGACGACGGCAACACCTGGCAGGACCGCACCGATCAGCAGCGTCTCCTCCGCGACGGTGAGCCGATCTCGACCATCGCCAAGCCGCTGGTCGAGAAGCTGCTCGGACGCCCCGCCCTTCGCCATCAGGATCTCGTTGACTACGTGTCGGCCCTCATGACCGGCAACACCGAGGACGGGCTCATCGGCGCCCTTGAGGCGATGAAGCACCGCCCCGATTCGATGCTCACGCTTAACCAAGTCACGGTGCCGACCCTGGTGCTCGTCGGAAGTCAGGATCGGGTCACCCCACTGATCGAGGCCAACCTCATCCGGTCGAAGATCGGCGAACTGGCCGAGTTGGTCACCGTGCCCGAAGCCGGCCACCTCTCGAACCTTGAGAACCCGCTCGACTTCAACGAGCTCCTGCTCGACTTCTTGCACCGGCTCGACGGCGCCCCCGAGCGCCCGGCCCCGGCACCAGATGACGTCGAGGTCGACGCGACAGATCCAGCCACCACCTCGGACTGAACACCGCGTCTCGCTTCGAGGCGTCACGCCACGCCGGTAGGCCCTCCGATAGCGTTCGGCCAGAGATGCGCGAACTTTCCGAGTCGATCGAGATTCCGGCCACCCCGGAGCAGGTGTGGGCTGTCCTGACCGACCTCGACGCTTACCCGCGCTGGAATCCGTTCATCGTTGAGGCATCCGGCGTCCTTGAGGTCGGCCAGAAACTACGAGTCCGCATCAAGCCGCCCGGCCGTCGAGCGAGTCGGTTCTCCCCGACTGTCACCGCGATCGAGGAAGCGGTAGCGCTCGAGTGGCACGGCTCGCTCGGCATCAAGGGCATCTTCGACGGCACGCACCGGTTCGAGCTCAGCCCGTCAGAATTTCTCCCCGACGGCACCACGTTCATCCAGCGCGAAGCGTTCTCAGGGGTGCTGGTTCGACCGCTCGAACGCATGCTGCGGGACACGTTGGCCGGCTTCGAACTGATGAACCGCGCGCTTTTGGCCCGCGTCACCAAGACCTGACCCCCGACGAGCGCCCCGCGCAGTTAGAGGCCCCTTAGGGGACGATTGGTTCGAGCCGGGCGGTGAAGTGGCGCAGCCACTGAGGTTGGTCGACGATGCGCATGCCGCGAATGGAGTCCTTTCGGGCCGCCACGGCCGCGATGACCTCACCGACGCAGTCGACGTGGCTCTGGGTGTCGACCCGCCGAGGCAAGGCCAGCCTGACCAACTCATGGGGAGCTGGCTCGTCGGGCGCGCCGTCGACGCCTGGCCGCCCAAACATCAACGACCCGATCTCCACGCCTCGCACGCCCCCTTCGAGGTAGAGCTCGCACGCCAGCGCCTGGGCGGGGTACTCATACGGCGGAATGTGATCAAGGAACTCCGCGGCGTCGAGGTACACCGCGTGCCCACCGGCTGGGCGCACGGTTGGCACACCCGCGGCCCATGCCTTCTCGGCCAGGTAAGCGGCGGTGCGCACCCGGTACCGCAGGTAATCGGGATCGGTCACCTCGAGGAGGCCCTGAGCCAGCGCCTCGAGGTCTCGGCCGGCGAGGCCACCGTAGGTCGGGAAACCCTCGGTCAGGATGAGCACGTTGCGACACCGCTCGGCCAGGTCGCTGTCGTTCATTGCCAGCAGACCGCCGATGTTGCCCAGCCCGTCCTTCTTCAACGAAATGGTGCAGCCGTCGGCCAACCGGAAGAACTCCTTGGCGACCTCTCTCGGGCTTCGCTCGTGTTGTCCGGGCTCGCGCTCGACGATGAACCAGGCGTTCTCGGCGAAGCGCGCCGCGTCGAGAAACACCGGCACGCCGAAGCGATCACACACCTCTCGGACCTGGCCCATGTTGGCCAACGACACGGGCTGACCGCCGCCCGAGTTGTTGGTGATCGTCACCATCACCAGAGGAATGCGCTCCGCACCATGCTCGGCCAGCGCGGCCTCAAGCCGTTCGATGTCGATGTTGCCCTTGAACGGATCATCCGACCGGAGGTCAGCCGCCTCAACACACGGCAGGTCAAGGGCGATCGCGCCTTGGAACTCGACGTTGGCTCTGGTCGTGTCGAAGTGCGTGTTGTTCGGCACGATCTGTCCCGCCCCGGCCGCCTCGGAAAACAGGATGCGCTCAGACGCCCGGCCCTGATGGGTTGGGATCACATGCTCGTAGCCGGTGAGCTCGTGGACGACGGCTTCGAAGCGCTCGAAGGACCGGGATCCGGCGTAAGACTCGTCGCCCATCATCAGCGCGGCCCACTGCGCCGTCGACATGGCACCCGTACCCGAGTCGGTCAAGAGATCGATCAGCACCAGATCAGCGGGGAGGTTGAAGAGGTTCCAGCCAGCCGCCTCGAGCGCTGCGGCCCGCTCCTCTTTGGTCGTCGACCGGAGGGGCTCGACGGCCTTGATTCGGAATGGTTCGATGATCGTGTTCCACGTCACGCCGCCACGGTATCGGGCTTCGAGGACGGCCTATCCAGGTTCGAGACTGGCCGCGCCGGGCCAGCCGGACGATCGGTAGGGTGCCGCCATGAGTCCCTCTCCGCTCGGCATGACGTTCGCCCCTCTGATGGCGCTGGGTGTGCCAGCCGGCCTCGCGACCGCTATCGAGGCCGAGGAGCTCGGCTACTCCTCGTTCTGGACCGCAGAGG
>JBPCMH010000059.1:0-4544 GCA_051002495.1 Acidimicrobiales bacterium | reverse complement strand
GGCTTCTTCCGGGTCGGGGCGAGGGCGCGTGGCTGGTGGCCCGATGCGGCCAGTGCCTTGACGACGGCGTCGCTGGCCTTGGGGTAGCGGTTGGCGGCCAGGTAGGCGACCGGGCGGGCATGGTCAGGACGCCCGTTGGTCTCGTTGAGTCGCAGGGCCACGCGGCCATCAGAGTCGGCCTCTACACCGAGACGGAAGCCGCGGTGGCCGGGCTGTGCGGCCTTGCGGGTGCTGCGGGTCGATGCGGGCATCACGCGATCCTTCCGGTCACCTTGGCGGACACGTCAGAGAACCAGGTGGTCAGCGTCTCGCGCAGCTGCTTGAGGTCGCCCTCACCCGTCGCGGCGGGGTCGGCAAAGTCGCAGGTGAGCCGGACACGTCCGGTGCACTTCTCCGCGGTCCCGACGATCCGCTCGACCAGCGGCCGGACGGTTCCGAGCGTGGTCTTGTCCGCGGTGACCTTGCTGGTGAGGTTGCCGGTCCCCTCCTTGAGCTCGGCGATGATCTCGACCTCGACGGTCAGCGGGACCGATTGGATGGTGGAGGGGACGGTGAGTGCGGCCTTGGCCCGGGATCCTACGGTGTCCAGGTCGACGGTGACCGTGAGGCTGGCGACGCCGGTGGCGTCGTCGTCTTCGGCGATGAGGTCGTTGGCGCGTCCGTAGGCCTTGCCGAGAGCCTCGCCGACGGTGCCCGAGCCGGAGAAGGTGTCGGTGCGGCCGCCCCCGCCGCCGTCACCGCCAGGTGCTGGTTTGCGGAGTGTGATGCGGTCGAAGCCGATGTCGTCGAGCTGGCTGGGGACCAGTTCGACGGTGAGGTCGCCATCGGCGTAGGCGACGGCCTTGCCGGTGCGGATGGCGGACTTGACGACGTCGCGGAGGTCGGCCTTGGTGGGTTCGTGGCCGCCTCGGGCTTCCTCGATGGCTGCCCGCGCTCCGGTGAGGGCGGTCGGCTCGGCGTCGTGATCGGCGAGTGCCCCGATAAGCATGGGCACGTCGACGGGTGGGGCGATGTAGCCCTGCGTCTCGGCATGATCGCGCTCGACGAGGAAAGTCTGCTCGTCGAGGAACGGGATAGCTTTGCCTCGCGGTTCGTCGGCGAGGAACTCGCGGCTGTTGGCGTCGTAGTAGACCCACAGCCCTGCCTCTGCGCCCTGGGCGATGGCCTTGGTGAGCTGGGCGTCGGTGGGGACGATCTTGGCGCCGTGGTCTCGCCACAGGTGGGATCGGACCTCGGCCGTTGAGGTCTGCGGATGTTGGTTGACCCAGCCCTTCTGCTTGAGCCAGACCGCGTGGACGGGCCCATCGAAGATCAGGTCGTGGGTGACCAGGAGGTCCCATACCCGGTCGGTGCCGGACTTCGCGACGTCGCCCTTCTGGGCCGGGGAGAGCTGCTGGTGGGCGAGGTGGTTGTTGGCTTTGTCCGACACCGGCCAGTAGACGTGGGAGAAGCAGTTGGCGACGGCGATGGCGGCGTCGAGCTCGGCCTGGTCGGCGCGTTCCTGGACGGTCTGGCGAAGCTTGGCGAAGCCCTCACCCGCGAAGCGGGTCTCGTCGTCGGCGAGTCGCTTGGCGGCGAGGCGACGGGCGACCTGTGTGTGCATCGCGGTGATCTGGTCGGTGTCGGCGACCACGTAGACCACGCCGTTGCGGTTGCGGCGGCGCTTGTCGTTGTACTGGTCGCGGGCGTCCTTGATCAGGTCTGCGGGTGGCAGGGCGTCGCGGTCGGTGGTCGTGTGGTCGTCGGGGTGGACGACGACGATGTGGAGCTTCTCCTCGTCTTTGACCGACTTCAGCCCGGACGACGGGAAGACGTCGACTTTGACGGTGGCTCTCGCAGTCGGATCGGCAGCAGAGCGGAACATGTGCGCGACGAGGTCGTCGACGGCTTCGAGCACCTTGCCGCCGGCGCTGCCCTGGGGCATGAGCGCTTTGGTCTCCTCCTCGAGGATCTTGTTGGCGTTGGGCTCAGGGGTGAACCGCCACCGGTCGCCGGTCGTTTCGAGGTGCCAGCCGATGGCGGCGGTGTCGTCGAGCGCGTCGATGATCGTGGAGGGGTCCTCACCCGGCCGGGCAGTGCCGAGCAGGACGTCGCCGCGCAGTGCCCCGGTGATGTTGGTTCGCGACAGGGAGTGGACGAACGCGACCGTTCCGGCTCGTGCGGCGTGCCGTGCCGCCGGGTTTCGGTCGCGGTCGACCTCCACGGCGTGGCCGCCGGGGAAGACCAGGTCGGCGTCGGCGACCTGTTGGAACTCCTGGCGGTCGAGCCGCACGGTCAGCTGTCGGAGCAGGTCGTCATCGTCGATCGGGAGGTCGCCGACGTTGATCACCGGCGGGGCGCTGTGCGAGTCGTCCCAGATGGTTCGCACGGCCCTCGCGAGGAGCCGCAGAGCCCCACGGGTGCGCTGGAAGGTCGGGATGGTCGACAGGCGCTGGTCCATGACCCGCACGAGTTCGGGGTGCAGTGGGTATGCGGCCTCGATGGTCTTGGCGTACCTCTCGGGGTTGCTGGTCGCGGCGTGCAGCGCTTCGCCCTGGGAGGCGTACTTGTCGTAGGTCTCCCGGTACGCCGTGGCGGTCGCGGTCGCCTCGCCGGCGTCGATTGTCTTGAACAGGCGGCGTCGGACGATGGCGGCGATGTCGGCGTCGGCGGCGGGTTGCACCATGCCGTGTTGACGGCCGACGACGGAGTCGATCTCGGCCTGGATGCGATTGGTCTCCTCGGCGAAGGCGTCGGAGGTCGTGGCGAGCGTGATGACGACCACGAGGTTCGGGGTCGACATCGCGTGCTCGAACAGGGTCTTGAGGAACGCGGGAACCTGCTTGGCCATGCGGCGGACGTCTTCGTCGGCCGACTGGGTGCAGGTCCGCAGGTAGTGCGCGATCTCGTCGATCATGACGACCGTCGGGGCGTCGCCGATGATCTTGCTGAGGGTCTCTCGGCCCGGTGGGGTGCGGGACGTGTCGGACTTGGACATCGCCGTCCAGGCGTCCGGGCCGAGCTGGGCGGCCATCGCACCCCACAGGGTGAGTGCGCGATCGCCGTCTGGGGCTTGGACGCCGTTGATCGGGTCGAGGGCGTCGCCGACGATCGCGACCGAACGGCAGTCGTTCGGCACAGTCTTCGGGTCGACGAACTCGGCGATATTCGCGGGTCGGGCTCCATTGGCGAGGTGGTGGACGGCGATGAGCGAGTGTGTCTTCCCGCCGCCGAAGGAGGTCTCCGCGCGGACGACGCTGGCGTCGCCGTCACCGGTCCCTGAGAGGCGACCGAAGACTCGGCGCAGCAGCTCCTTCAATCCGCTCGTCGGGAACGTGAGCGTGAAGAACGCGTCAGGGTCGCCGTAGACCGGGTACTTCTCCGGCTCCCGCACGACCGCGTCGAGCTGCGCGGCGAAGTGCTGATCGGTCAGCTCGCCTTTCAACACGCCCACTCTCGGGGTGCATGTCTGCGTGATCGGTTTCATTGCTCTCGCCTTCCGGCACGTGCGTCGCCCGTTCGTACATTTCCCGCCATCTGCGACAACTCAAGATACGGGAACGCTGCGACGCGCTCCCGGGATCCTCGCATTCTGACCCCGAGAGCAGGGCAGTACGCCGGCCCGCGTTGTGTGGAGGAAGGTGGCCTGCCTACCCAGGCCGCTCATCTCGGCGGCGTCGCGGCGGACGTGCAACCGTGCCGGCAACAGGAGTTGCAACCACTCCGCCACCATCCACGGCGATGGTGCCGGATCGTGTTCGTCGTAGGCACAGTCAGTCGTGCTCCCGTCGCCGCCGGTGGCGCGATGAGCGGCGCGCACGTCCACTGTGCCATCACGTTCGGCCAACACGCGGTCGGCCACCGCACAAGCGAAGCGCGGCCAAGTCGCGATGCCGAGACGTCTGACGGTATTGGCGACCTGATCCGCCGTCTCCGCGACGCTGGCGTGGCCGGTCGGCGTCGCATAGGACCTCGTCCGACGCTATCCCGCCGAGCGGATCACCAACGCACTGGATGTGCTTCCGACCCGCAATGTGTCCGACGCCGTCGGCTACCTCGTCTGCGGAATCAAAGATTTGTGAGACCTGCGAACCGAAGCCGCGGCGCCCATCTCCGACGCGTTGACCGATCAGCAGCTGACCGACGCCGTCAACCACGTCGCCCATCCGGTAGCTGGCTTGGACGTCGCCGCGAAACAGCTCATCGCCTGAACACTCCGCGCCGCCACGCCAGTCCCGAGCCGCCGCTCGCCTACGTCCTCTACCCTGCCCTCCTGCCTCTCTACCGCGCCGGCCACCGCGCTCCCCGACGACTTACCAACAGCCCCGAACGTCTCGATGCTGACGACCGCCGACGACCTTCGCGATCTCGTCAAGCAGGCCGTCGACGTACTCGAACGCGCCGCCTCGACCCGTCCGCTCTAGCAGCAAGGAATCGGTCATGACCGATAGGCACCCGTACGCACCGGATCTGACAGCTGCCGTCACCGGAGGTTGCACCTCGACGGATAGCAGGCGACACAGACTTGCACTCTGCGAGTGCGGGGTTGCCGCGGAGGTGGCTCG
>JBPCMH010000058.1:0-4566 GCA_051002495.1 Acidimicrobiales bacterium | reverse complement strand
GCCATGATCTGACCGACATCGTGACGCGGTTGATGGACTATGCCTACATCGATTCTGGCCAAATGCAGGCTCAGATCGAAGAACTCCAACTCGCGGACGAGATCGAGGAGTTGCTCGACGCGCTTGGTGCCACGCTCGCTGGCGCGAGCGTCGAAGTCGCGGTGCCGGTCGCCGCGGTGGCTGCTGATCGCGTTCTGCTCCGTCGCGTGCTGGTCAATCTTCTCACGAACGCCAAGAAGTACGGCGGGGAGCATTCCGCGGTCATCATCTCCGTCGAGCTGAGCGGAGATCTGGCCAAAGTCTCGGTGACCGACCAAGGCCCAGGCATCGCCGCGGACGAACTGCCGAATGTGTTTGAAGCGTTCTGGCGCAGCGGGCGGGATCACCAGAAGCGCCAGGGAACGGGCATCGGTCTGGCCCTCGTGCAGGACTACACCCGGTTGATGGGCGGCACGGTCGGGGTGGAGAGCGTGGTCGGAACGGGCACCACGTTCTGGTTCACCTTGCCTCTGGCTCAGCCGTTGTCGTCGGAGAACGAGTAGTCAGCGAAGTTCTCCCTGAGGGTCTTCTTGGAGAACTTCCCAACGGAGGTCTTTGGAATCTCTTCGACGAAGACGACCTCGTCGGGCATCCACCACTTCGCCACCTTGCCGTCGAGGTAGCGGAGCACCTCCTCCGAGGTGAGTTGCTCGCCCTCGCGCACCACGACGCACGCCAGCGGCCTCTCCTGCCACTTCTGGTGGGCGATGCCGATCACCGCGGCCTCAGCCACCTTGGGATGGCCCATGATCTCGTTCTCGAGCTCCACGGATGAGATCCACTCGCCGCCCGACTTGATGAGATCCTTTGTGCGGTCGGTGAGGCGGATATAGCCCTCAGCGGAGATGACCGCGACATCGCCCGTCCGCAACCAACCGTCGCTCGTGAAGGAGTCCTTCGAGCGCGGGTCGTTGTAGTAATCGCGGGCGATCCACGGGCCGCGTACTTGGAGCTCGCCGGTGGATTCCCCATCCCAGGGCAGGGTCTCGCCGGTGTCGGGTTCGGCGATGCGTGCCTCAACGAGCGGCGCAGGCAGCCCCTGCGTGGCGCGCAGATCGGCAAGTTCGGTTTCGGTGCCGTCGCGAAGGGTGGTCTTGATATGTCCGGTCGACGCGATCGGGCTGGTTTCGGTCATCCCCCACGCTTGCAGGATCGGCAGTCCGACCTTCTCCCGGTACGCCTCCGAGAGGCTCTTCGGGACGGCCGAGCCGCCACAGGGAATCGACCGCAAGCTCGAGACATCACGTCCGTCGAGCTCGGGGAGCACGCCCATCCAAATGGTCGGCACGCCAGCCGCCAGCGTGACCCGCTCCGACTCAATGAGGTCGGCAATGTTGGTCGCGCTGAGATCGGCCCCGGGGAAGACGAGCTTGGATCCGGCGGCGACCCCAGCATGGGCGAGTCCCCACGCGTTGGCGTGAAACATTGGAACCACCGGCAGGATGGTGTCTGCCTCGCTGACGCCGAGCACGTCGGTCGTCATGGCACCAAGGGTGTGAAGAACAGTCGAGCGATGGCTGTACATCACACCCTTTGGGTTGCCGGTGGTCCCGCTCGTGTAGGCCATGGCCGCGGCCCGGTTTTCGTCGCGCACGTCGAAGTCGACCGGCTTGGCCTCGGCCAACAGGTCCTCGTAGTCGAGCAACCGGCTGTCGTCCGGTAGGTCGCCTTTGCCGTCATCCATGACGACGAAATGCCACACGTTCTTGAGGTGGTGTTGCTCCACGAGGGGCCACAGCAGGGCGAGCAACGACCGGTCGATGAAGATCGCCTCATCCTCGGCGTGGTTGACGACATAGATCAGTTGTTCGGCAAAGAGCCGGATGTTGAGGGTGTGCAGCACACGGCCGGTACACGGGATGGCGAAGTACAGTTCGAGGTGGCGGTAGGAGTTCCATCCGAACGTCGCTACCCGGCCGGCGTCAGAGATACCGAGCACATCGAGGACGCCGCCCGCCCGCCGAGTCCGTTCGGCCCAGTCGCCGTAGGTGTAACGATGCCTGCCGTCAGGCATTGACGTGACGACCTCTTTCGTCGGCCACAGCGTCTCCGCCCGCTGGAAGAGATGGGGGATGGTGAGAGGGAAATCCTGCATGAGCCCGTGCATGGCGAGAATCATACGGACTTGTCGATGTTTGGGTTGCGGGGGCGCCCGAGCCCGGCGCGGCTGGCTGGTGACCTGGCCAGGAGCGCGCTGGCTGCCAACATTGCCTGTGGCCCGCTTTGCGTGTTCGGTGTTGGTGGCTCTGGCGTTGGTTGGTACTGCGTGCTCGTCCAGCGTCGACTCTTCGTCGCCGCGGACGGGTCCCACGTCGTCCAGTGTCAGTTCATCTGACGCCGGTTCATCAGCGGCCACGTCGTCTACCACAACGACGACGGCCCGGCCCACGGCGACGGTGGCGCCCGTGGCGGGTCAGCCCGCCGTCGGTCGCTGCCCTGCCGTGTCGGCGCGGGCCAACCCGCGGGCTGATCGCACCAGCTACCGGATCGACGCGGAGTTGGATCTGGCGGCGAACCAGGTCAGAGGGCGGGTCGTGGCTCGGTTCACGCCTGATCTCGATACCGACCAGGTCGTGCTGCGTGTCTGGGCGAACAGTCCGAGGCTGGTCCGGGCCGGCAGCAGGCAAGAACTGCCCGAGATCACCATCGACGGCAGGCACGAGCCCGTCAGCCGACCGGACGCGACGACCTGGATCGCCCGACCGAGTCAGCGGCTCACGGCGGGCCGCCCCGTCGAGGTCGTCGCCGAGTTTGAGCTCAACCTACCGGGCACGACCAACGATCGGATCTCTCGCACCGGCGACTCGATCCGGCTGGGATCGTTCTTCCCGATCTTGCCCTGGGAGCCAGGCCGTGGCTGGTCCCTCGACCCGGCGACCTCGGCGTTCGCCGAGTCGTCGGTTGCGCCGACCGCAGACTTCGATGTTCGTCTCGGCGTTCCTCAGGGGCTCACGGTCATGGCCAGCGGGGTCCGGGATGCGGGCGGTCGATGGCGAGCCGATGCAGTGCGGGACTTCGCCGCGTCGATCGGTCGGTTCCGCATCGCTTCGGGGAGCGTCGACAGTGGGGGTCGTCCCGTGGCCGTGACGGTTGGCGTGGCCGAGAGTCTCGGAGACGATCCGGGGGTCTATCTCGACAAGTTGTCTCGCGTGCTGACTGACTTCGACGCGAGGTTTGGCTCCTATCCGTGGCCGGCCTACTCCTTGGCCATCACGCCAGGGCTCCGAGGGGGAATTGAATATCCAATGCACGTGATGCAGGGACCGGGCTACCTCGGGCGGACGACGTCGCACGAGGTCGGGCACATGTGGTTCTACGGCCTGGTCGGCAACAATCAGGGTCGCGATCCTGTGCTCGACGAGGGACTCGGCACCTGGGCCGAAGCCCGTTTTGAACAGACACTCGGCCAGATCGCCTCAACAGAGATTCCTGAGGTTGGTCGGGGCCGGGCGGGCGAGCCGATGTCGTTCTGGGAGGGCCACCAGTCGGCCTACTACCGAAGCGTCTATGTGCAGGGGGCGGCGGCCCTTGCCGCTCTCGGCTCAGCGGATCTTGTCGACTGCGCCCTTCGTCACTATGTGGCGAACCACGCCTATTCGATCGTCACTCAGGAGGAACTGGTCAAGGCGATGGAGATCGTCTTCCCCAATGCCCGGGCGGTACTTCGTGGCTACGGCATCGGCTGAGTCGGCGATCGTCGTTCAGATGTGCCGGTGTGATCAGTCGTCGCGCTGTTCGCGGAGGAATCGCTCCACCTGCGCGGCCAAGTCTTCGCGGTCAGGAAGCTCAAAGGCAGGTTGAGACGGCTCGACGTCGTCCCTCTCGGCTTCGAGGCGTCGCACGTACTCCGCGAGGTCGTCGTCGGCTTCGACCATTCCCGCGACTTGGCGCTCGTAGGCCGCGCCGGCGATCTGCAACTCGGTCAGGTCGACCTGGCAACCGAGTAGGTCGGCGGCGCGATCGACGAGCGCCATCGCGCCGTGGGGCGACGGGGCGATCTGCGACAAGTAATGGGGGATGGTCGCCCACAGGCTCACCGAGGCGATGCCCGCCCGGGCGAAGGTGTCGTGGATAACCCCGACGATGCCAGTCGGGCCCTCGTACCGCGACCTGATCAGCCCGAGCTGTTCGGCCAACGTGGCGTCGGCCGCGGTGCCGGTTACGCGTATCGGTCGCGTGTGAGGCACATCGGCCATGAGCGCTCCGAGGGTGATCACCATCTCCGCGCCCAGTTCCTGTGCCACGGAGAGCACGTTGGCCGAGAACGTCTTCCACCGGAATGAGGGTTCGACGGCCGCGAAGTTGATGATGTCGCGTGGGTTGAGGTGGCCTGCTTCGAAGCTCGGCTCTGGCCATTCGATCCGCCGAGATCCGTCCGGCTCAAGCCGCACGTGGGGGCGGGCCACGGTGAAGTCGTAGAACTCCTCGACATCAAGCGAGGCGAATCGGCGCGCGTTGGAACGGGTTGCCAGGTAGCGCCCCGCAGTCGACGCCGCCTCTGCCGCGTCGTTCCAGCCTTCGAAGGCG
>JBPCMH010000057.1:0-4253 GCA_051002495.1 Acidimicrobiales bacterium | reverse complement strand
GCGCTGGGGCCCGCCGGCGATCCTGTCATGCCCCGGCGAGGCGGACTGAGCCGTTTGCTCGACCGTCGCCGTGAACAACACGCACTCACCCCGCAAGGAGAACTATGACCCCGTCGCGTCGCCGGTTGGTGTCCGCACTCGTCCTCGTCTGTGCCTTGGTGGCCGCCGCGTGCGGGCAGAAGGCTGGCGTTCACGTCGCCAGTGGTGGCGGGGGGACGGGCAGCGGCGGAGGTTTCGAGGCCGGTGGCGGAGATCTCGGTGGCGGAGACCTCGGTGGCGTGACCGGTGATCCGTCGGTTGATGGCGCGGGAGGTGGGTCAACGGGTGGTTCGACCAGCGGCGGTTCGACCAGCGGTGGTTCGACCAGCGGCGGTTCGACCAGCGGTGGCTCACGCGGTGGCACCTCTGGTGGCGGTGGCTCTTCCGGCGGGTCGGGTTCTTCCGGCCAGCAAGCTTCTGGCCCGGCGTGGGGCGACACGGTTGTCATTGGCATTCACGCCCCGATCACGGGAGCGGCGCCCCTCCCGAGCTCGTTCGCGGCCGCGGCGTCGGTCTATGCCGATTGGATCAACGCCAAGGGCGGCATCCACGGCCGCAAGATCCGGGTCGAGGTAGCCAACGATGAGTACCAGCCGGCCACCGCGGTGCAGCGCTGCCGTGAGCTGGTCCAGCAGAAGAATGCGTTCCTGCTCATTGGCGGCGGCGGCACCGATCAGATTCAGGCGTGTGCCCGCTTTGCCGAGTCGGCTGGTGTTCCGTACCTGTCGGCTGGCGTCACCGAGATCGGGCTGCGCGGCCTGAAGGGCTACTTCGCGGTGTCGATGTCGTACAAGCAGCAGGGGGCGTACCTGGCCAACTACGTCAAGAAGACCTGGCCCGACAAGGCTGACACCCCGGCCATGGTCTACTCCGACACCCCCAACTTCCAGGATGCGGTTGAGGGTTACAAGGCAGCCATGCCCAACGTGAAGCTCTACAAGCTCTCGCGGGTGCCGAGCTCGACAGAGCTGGCCAACACGGCTCGCGAGCTCTGTGTCGACCAGCGCGAGGTGGCCTATCCGCTGATGGCTCCGAAGGACTGGCTCACCTTGGTGGGTAGCCAGCCGTGCACGCTTCAATGGGCCGGCGTCGGCTTGACCATGGGGCTCGACACCGTGGCCAACACCGGCTGCCGATCGAGCGGCGAAAAGATCAACGGGTCGGTGTTCTTTAGCCCGTTCCCCGGCATCGACAAGGCCGCCGGCATCGATCCCGACTTCGCCGAGGCCACCAAGGGCAAGAACCCCGACGACATCTTCGCTGCCCTTTTCGCTGTCAACAAAGCGGTGGGCGAGTTGCTCAAACGGACAGGACCACAGCTTTCGAGAGCCGCCTTTGTCAGCACCGCGTCGAACGCCAAGAACATCGCTACCGGCCTGAACCCCGTGCTCAACTACTCGCCGAACGACCACTTCGGTGCTGACGCCGTCCACGTGCTCAAGGCCGTATGCGACGGGAACCAGTCCGGCAAGTACCAGACCATCGGCACCTTCGCGAAGTTCTGACCGGCAGACATGCAACGCTTTTTCGCCTCGGTGCTGCTTGGCCTCGTCTTCGGTGCGCCCTATGCGCTCCTCGGGCTGGGCATCGTGCTGGTCTACAAGGGCAGCAAAGTATTCAACTTTGCCCAGGGTGAGTTCGCGACAGTCGCCGCGTTCGCGGCCTACCTGCTGAACTTCTACCTCCCGTTGCCGCTGGCCATGCTCATCGGCGTGCTGGTCGGCGTCCTCATGGGTCTGGGTGTCGAGCGGTTCGTTGTGCAGCCGCTCTTCGAGGCCCCGAAAGTGACCTTGCTGGTCGCCACCGCGGCGGTTGCGACCGGTGCGATCGCGGTACAGCTCGCGGTTGGCGACGCCGCCATTCGGTCGTATGAGCCGCTGGTAGCGGGCGACGCCTTTATCGCCTTTGGCGTGCCGGTGAAGTGGCAGCAGCTGCTCGTCATCATCGTGCTCGCCGTCGTGGCCGCGTCGCTCTATGTCTTTTTCAGCCGCACCGACACCGGTCTGGCGGTGCTCGCCGCGTCACAGGAACCCATCGCCACCGACCTGGTTGGCATCGGCACCCGCCGGATGTCGAGCCTGGTGTGGGGGATGGCCGGGCTGGTGGGCGGTCTGGCTGGGGTTCTGCTGGCGGCACCGCCGTTCGCTCTCACCCCCGGGTATGTCACCTCCAACTTCCTGATTTTTAGCTTTGTGGCCGCGGTCGTGGGCGGCATGACCAGCCTGCCCGGAGCCGTGCTCGGCGGGCTCATCCTGGGATGGGTGCAGGCCTTCTCGTCGTCGTACCTCAACAGGATCGGATGGGTGGCCGACAACCTCCCGAGCGCCCCCGAGGTTGCGGTGTTCGTCCTGCTGCTCCTGGTGCTGGCCGTCCGACCGACCGGCCTGCTCGGCAAGGACGTTTGATGGCGGTCATCGACATTCCGAGCAAGCCGACCATGGGCGAGACCGTCGTTGCCTGGTTGCCGCGGGCCGCGGCGTGGGGGGCGATCGCCGGACTGGTTCTCGGGGTCCCGCTGACCCTGCAGGATTTCCACAGCCAACGATGGTCGCTGGCGATCATCTTCAGCATCGCCGCGCTGTCGCTCAACGTGCTTATCGGCTACGCCGGCCAGATCTCCCTGGGCCACCAGGGCTTCCTCGGCATCGGTGCCTTCATCTCCGCTTACGTGGTGAGCTCCCAGGGCCAGTCCTTCTGGGTCGGGCTCGCCGCCGGGGCCCTGAGCGGGGCGGTGGCGTCGCTGCTCATGGGCGTCGTTGCCCTGCGAGTGCGAGGTCTCTACCTCGCGCTGGTGACGCTGGCCTATGGACGGATGGCCCAGGAGTCGCTCTTCAACCTCGAGATCTTCGGGCGCGGGGCCGGCGTGGAGGCCCCCCGCCCGGAAGCCTTCACCGGTGACCGAGCCTTCTACTACCTGACGCTGATGGTGCTCGCCGTGGTGCTGTTTCTGAACTGGCGTTTCGTGAAGTCGAAAGCCGGCCGGGCGGTCAACGCCATTCGCGAAAACGACCAGGTGGCGTCGTCGTATGGCATCCCGGTCTCCACCTACAAGCTCATCGCCTTCATGCTTTCTGGGGTGTTCGTCGGTCTGGCCGGCGCGCTGTTCGCGTTCCGGAATGCTCGCATCGATTCGCAGCACATCGACTTCAACCTGGCGTTGTTCCTGGTCATCGTTACCGTGGTCGGCGGGCTTCGTTCCCCGGTCGGGATTGTGGTCTGGACCTCGGTGTTCCAACTGCTGCCCGACTACCTGAGCGACACCTTCGGGAGCAAGGCGCCCTTCTGGAGCCTTGCGGCCGGCGCCGCGCTTCTCGTGGTGATCCTGGTGTTTTTCCCGGGCGGCATTGGCCAGCTCATCAAGCCGCTGACCCGCTGGCTGGGAGGCGGGCCCTTCGCCCGCGACGAAGATGCAGGGTTCGTGGCGGAGGGTGTCCGTGGCCGTCCTTGAGGTCGACTCTGTCTCGATCCGCTTCGGCGGACTCCAGGCACTCAGCGATGTGAACGTGACGGTCAACGAATGGGAGATCGTCGGTCTAATCGGCCCGAACGGCGCCGGGAAGACAACCCTGTTCAACTGCATCACGGGCTTCTACGCCCCCAACGAAGGCCGCGTCCGCTTCATGGGCAAGGACCTGACCGAGGTGCCTATCCACGATCGGGCTGCTGCTGGCATGGGCCGAACGTTCCAGCAAGTCGGCTTGGTCAAGGGCGCGAGCGTGATTGAGAACCTGGTGACGGCCCAGCATCGGAAGATCCAATACTCGGCCGGCGCGGGTGTGATCGGTGTGCCCGCCACATGGCAAGAGGAGAAGGTCCTGCGCGCCCGCGGGATGGAGGTGCTCGATCTGGTCGGGCTGGCCGAGCATGCCGACACCCGGGTGGCTGGCCTGCCGTACGGCACGATGAAGAACATCGAAATGGCCGCGGTCCTGGCCACCGACCCAGAGATCCTCATGCTTGACGAGCCCACCTCTGGGCTCGGCCCTGAGGAAGCCGAACAGCTTGGCGACACGCTGCTTCGGCTGCGCAAGGAACTGGGTGTGACGATCCTGATGATCGAGCACCACGTGCCGCTGGTGGTCAGGGTGTGCGACTACGTCTACTGCCTGAACTTCGGCCAGATGCTGGCCGAGGGCAAGCCCGAGGAGGTGCGCAACCACCCCGAGGTGGTCACCGCCTACATGGGCGAGGACGCTGAGGAACCCGCCGTGCCC
>JBPCMH010000056.1:0-10367 GCA_051002495.1 Acidimicrobiales bacterium | reverse complement strand
GTCCCGCTTCTGGGGAGCCCGAGCAGCGGCACTCGATCTGGCCGTCGGTGCACGGCGCGCTGCTCGACCTGATCCGGTCTCACAATTCGACGCTCATTTTCGTCAACTCCCGGCGGCTGTCGGAGCGCCTGTCCAGCCAGCTGAACGAGCTGGCGGGCGAGGAGCTGGTGAGGGCTCACCACGGTTCAGTGGCGCGAGAGCAGCGAATGCAGATCGAGGACTCCCTCAAAGCCGGCACGCTGCCCGCGCTGGTGGCCACGTCGAGCCTCGAGCTGGGCATCGACATGGGCGCCATCGACCTCGTGGTCCAGGTGGAGGCTCCGTCGTCGGTGGCGAGCGGGCTGCAGCGGATCGGCCGAGCTGGCCATCAGGTTGGGGAGCCAAGCAAAGGCAAGATGTTCCCAAAGTTTCGGGGTGATCTGGTCGTTGCCGCGGTGACGGCGCAGCGGATGCAGCGGGGGCTGATCGAAGCCACTCGCGTGCCCCGAAACCCATTGGACGTGCTCGCTCAGCAGTTGGTTGCGATGGTCGCGGTCGAAGACTGGCGCGTCGACGATGCCATGGCGCTCGTGCAGCGGGCTTACTCCTTCAGCGAACTCACGACCGACGCCTTCGAGGGTGTCCTCGACATGCTGTCCGGTCGCTATCCGTCGGACGAGTTCGCCGAGCTGCGACCCCGCATCATCTGGGACCGCGTCGAGGGGGTCATCTCTGCTCGTCCGGGAGCCCGGATGCTCGCCGTGACGAGCGGTGGCACCATTCCCGACCGAGGGTTGTTCGCCATGGTGACACCAGACGGGAACCGAGTCGGCGAGCTCGACGAGGAATACGTCTATGAGTCTCGGGTCGGCGAGACAATGGTTCTCGGTGCCACCACGTGGCGCATCGAAGACATCACCCGTGACCGGGTGGTGGTCACGCCGGCGCCGGGCCGACCGGGCAAGATGCCGTTCTGGCACGGTGACGCCATTGGCCGGCCGTACGAGTTAGGCAAGGCCATCGGGGCCTTCCTCCGGGGGGTCGACTCCTGGTCTGACGACAAGCTCAGGGAGGAGTGCGGCCTCGACCCGTTGGCCACGTCGAACCTGCGGGCCTACCTGGCCGAGGAGCGCGAGGCAACGGGCGGCGTGCTGCCAACCGATCGCCAAATCGTGATCGAGCGCTTCCAAGACGAGCTTGGCGACTGGCGGGTCTGTGTGCTGTCCCCCTTCGGGGCCCGGGTGCACGCGCCATGGTCGCTTGCTCTGGAGGCGCGGGTGCGAGACCGGCTTGGGCTCGAGGTGCAGGCGATCTGGGACGACGACGGCATTGTCCTCCGTCTGCCCGAGGCCGACGACTCGCCGCCGATCGACTCGATCATCCTCGAGCCAGAAGAGATAGATGATCTCCTCGTCGACGCGGCGGGTTCATCGGCTCTGTTCGCATCGCGCTTCAGGGAGAACGCGGCACGGGCGCTTCTTCTGCCGCGTCGCCGGCCCGGCTCGCGCACGCCGCTGTGGCAGACGCGTCAGCGGGCCGCAGACCTGCTCGCGGTGGCTTCCAAGTACGGCGAGTTCCCGATCCTTCTCGAGACCTACCGCGAGGTGCTCAGCGACGTCTTCGACGTGCCGTCGCTTCGGGAGTTGATGTCGGACATCCGTTCGCGAAAGATTCGCGTCGTCGCGGTCGACACGCCTGTCCCGTCGCCGTTCGCTTCGGCCTTGGCGTTCCGCTACGTGAGCTCGTTCATGTACGAAGGTGATGCTCCGCTCGCCGAGCGGCGTGCAGCCGCGCTCACCCTTGACCGCCGCATGTTGGCCGAGCTCCTCGGTGCCGACGAGCTGCGAGAGCTCATCGACAACGACGCGTTGACCCAACTAGAGCTTGAGTTGCAGCTGCTCGACGACAGTCGCCGGGCGCGGACCGTTGATGCGGCCCATGACGTCCTGCGTCGGCTCGGCGACCTCACCGAAGAGGAGTTGCTCGCTCGCACCATGGGCGATGGCTTTGCCGAGGAGCTTGTGCGTTCCCGTCGAGCTGTTCGAGTTCGCATCGCCGGAGAGGAGCGACTGATCGCCGCCGAGGACGCGGCCCGCTACCGCGATGGCGCGGGCGTCGTCATTCCGGCCGGAGTTCCCGAAGCCTTCCTGCAACCGGTCGCCGATGCGCTCGATCAGCTTGTGCGACGGTGGGCCCGAACGCACGGGCCGTTCCTCACCCCAGAACCGGCGTTGCGCCTGGGCGTCGACCTTGATGCGGTGGCTGGGGCCATCAACCGCCTCGTTGGTGCGGAAACGATCGAGCGGGGGGCGTTCCGACCCGACGGCACCGAAGCCGAGTGGTGCGACAGCGAAGTTCTTCGTCGGCTTCGCCAAAGGAGCTTGGCCGCGCTTCGCAAAGAGATCGAACCGACCGACCCCGAGGCGCTCGGTCGGTTCTTGCCCGCGTGGCACGGTGTCGGCTCCGATGCCAGAGGGATCGATCGGCTGTATGAGGTCATCTCCCAGTTGCAAGGGCTTCCCATCCCGGCGTCGGTGCTGGAATCCGACGTCTTGCCGAGCCGCGTCCGCAACTACGAACCGAGGATGCTCGACGAGCTCTGTGGCGCGGGCGAGGTCACGTGGGTCGGTGCAGGCTCCCTGGGGCATAGCGACGGCAAGGTGATGGTTTTCCTCCGCGGCGCGGAGCTTGCCCGCACCGCGCCCGTGCCGTCGGCGCCGCCGGGCGGAGACGAACATGTGCGGCTACGCGATCTCCTCGCCACGAGCGGAGCGGCCTTCTTCTCTGCCCTTCGCGGCGCCGACGAGCGCGAGACACTCGCGTCTTTGTGGGATCTGGTGTGGGCGTGAGAGGTCACCAACGACAGTTTTGCCCCCGTCCGGGCGTTGGGCGGGACGGTACGCAAGCGGTCGGGCCGCCCTGGAAGAAGCGCGTCACGTCGGCCACGGCTCGGATCGCTGTCCACCATGGGGCCGCCCAGCGCACAGGGTCGATGGTCGCTGGTGGAGCGCGGGGGCGTTGATCCAACCCGCGCCGCCCACGCCCGGGCTGCGGCGCTCCTCGAACGTCACGGCGTGCTCACGAGGGAAGCGGTGAGGGGAGAAGGACTGCCGGGCGGGTTCGCCGCGGTCTATCCGGTGCTGCGGGCGATGGAGGAAGCCGGCCGCATCCGCCGCGGCTACTTCATCGCGGGTCTGGGTGGCGCGCAGTTCGCGTTGCCCGGTGCAGTCGACCGTCTGCGGGCAGCGCGTGAGCCTGGCATCGACGGGTCAGAGCGAGGGACCATCGTCCTGGCCGCCACCGATCCGGCGAATCCTTACGGGATCACGGTCCCTTGGCCCGATACTCCGGACGACGTGTCCGCCCGGCCGATGAGGGCGGCGGGGGCCTACGTTGCCATGCGCGACGGTCAACCGGTCCTGTGGATCGAGCGGCGGGGCCGAGGTTTGGCGCCGCTTCGTGCCTTCGACGGTGAATGGGAGCAAGACGCGGTCGCCGCGGTCGCCGCGATGGTGGGCCCCGGCCGCCCGTTCAAACGGCTCGTCGTGGAGCGCGTGCCGGACGGCCTGGAGACGGTCCTGCGCAATGCGGGGTTCACGCCGACCCCGAAGGGGTGGACCCTTTACGGGTGATGACGAGAGCCCGATCGTCGGCCTCTTGGCGTCCGCGGGGCGATCTCGGCTCACTACTACGCTGATTGACATCCTCCGCTTGGGGTAGGAAGGGCATCAACGCGGCTACGTCGTTCGCCAAGTTTCCGACGCTCACCCCCGGAGCGCCAGCCCCACACCACTGTTGAAAGATCTGACATGGAACATCAAATCAAATGGATGAAGGACGCAAACTGCCGAGAGATGGACCCTGAGTTCTTCTTTCCGAGCGATGGCGTCGGTGTCGAGCAGGCCAAGGCCGTATGCATGACGTGCCCGGCGCGCGAGGCGTGCTTGGAGCACGCGCTCCGAAACCGGATCGATCAGGGCGTATGGGGCGGCACCTCCGAGCGCGAACGTCGTCGGATCCGTGCCGCTCGGCGTAGGGCCGCAACCGCAGCCAGCTGACCGCCGGTCAAGAGCCGAGGCGGCTCAGCACGAGATCGACCACCTCGTCGGTGGCGTCTTCTTGCACGAAATGGCTGGCGCCGGCCACGCGGTCGAGCGTCGCTCCCGGTAGGCGGCTGGCCCACGCCTCGGCCCACTCCCAGGTAAACACCGGATCGGCGTCTCCCCAGACGAGGTGGATCGGGCCGTCCCAACGCAGCAGGCGATCGTGGGCCAGTTGCTGCCATCTGGCCCCGCCGGCTTCCGGTTGGGCGAACGGCAGGCACCAGGGAAAGCGGCGGGCTCCGGCCTTGGACTCGGGCGTCGGGAACGGGGCGTCGTACGCCGCGTTCACCGCTTCGATGTCGTGTCCTTTCCGTGCCAGCGTGCCGGCCACGATCCGTCCGGTTGGCAAGTCGCGGGCGAAGTCGGGGTTCTGCGACATCGAGTGCCAGGTTCGCATGCCGTCGGAGTACGCGAAGCCGTCGTGGTGCAGCCAGGTGTTCATGATGAAGAGACGGGCGAACCGGTCGGGCATGTCCACGGCTTGCCGTAGGCCGATGGGCCCGCCCCAGTCCTGACACACGAGGGAGATGTTCTGGAGGCCGAGCGTGATGATGAGGTGGCGCAGCGATTCAACGTGCCGCTCGATGACGTACCAACTCTCGTCGAGCACCTTGTCGCTTCGGCCGAAGCCGATGAAGTCGGGGGCGACGCACCGGAACCCGGCTGCAACCAGGCGTCGGAACCAGCCGCGATAGAGGTAACTCCAGGTGGGTTCGCCGTGGAGCAGCAGCACGACTGGGCCGTCGGTCGGGCCCTGATCGACGTAGTGCAGCCTGAGCCCCTCCCACTCGAGATAGGAGGGCTCGAAATTCCACCCGGCCAGGTCGCTGAACCGTTCGTCTGGGGTGCGGAGTACCTCGACCATGCCAGGAGTCTCGCGCGGCGGAGTGCCGTAGTGTCCGGACCGTGCTCCACGCCTTTGGACCGAGGTCATGGGCTCGACCGGAGTGCGTCTCGATGGGGCGAATGCCGATCAGGGCCGTGACGCCGCCGCACTCGGACACGATCGACTGCTCCGGCGCATGGGACTTTCGTCTGTTCGAGCGGCCAGAGGACGCCACGGAGATTGCGCTGGCGAATGACGCGGCGTGGGAGACCATCGATATTCCGGGAACCTGGACGCTGCAGGGGTGGGGACGACCGCACTACACGAACGTGCAGATGCCGTTTCCCGGCCCGCCTCCGGCCATCCCTGATGCAAACCCGACCGGGGTCCATCGCCGCGTGATCGACATCCCCGCCGACTGGGCGGGCCGGCGCGTCGTGTTGCATGTCGGCTCCGCTGAGACCGTGCTGTACGTCCACGTTGACGGCACACCAGTTGGTATGAGCACCGACTCGCGCCTTCCGGCTGAGTTCGACATCACCGGCATGGTTCGTCCGGGCCAAGCCTCCGAGCTTCTCCTGACCGTCGTTCGATGGGGCGCGGCTACCTACCTGGAGGACCAGGATCACTGGCACTTCGGCGGTCTACAGCGCGAGGTCTTGATCTATTCGTTGCCGCCGGTCCACGTCTACGACGTGTATGCCACCGCGGACTTCGATCCGGCGTCGTCGGCTGGGAGGCTGAGCGTGCGCGCCTCATTCGGGTTCGCGCCTGGGCAGCCTGAAGCCGGCTGGTCGGCCGAAGTGGTCGTCCGCGACGCGGACGGATCCGTCGTGGGCGGGCCAGTGCGCGGTCGGGTCTGGACCGAGCATGCCGACTACCGCATCACGGCCTATCGCTTCGAGGGCCGGTGGGCCGACATCGAACTGCAACTCGACCGCGTGCGTCCGTGGTCGTCGGAAGACCCTGCCCTCTACCAGGTCGAGGTCACCGCGGTGAGCCCGTCGGGAACTCCGGGTCACACCGTGGCGGTCGCGTGCGGCTTCAAGCACGTCGAGGTGGTCGGCGCCGAGTTGCTCATCAACGGCCGCCCCGTCCTGATCCGGGGTGTAAACCGCCACGAGCACGATGATCTGACAGGCAAGACGGTGACGATGGCGTCGATGGAGCGTGACGTGGTGCTCATGAAGCGGCACAACATCAATGCCGTCCGCACCTCGCACTATCCGAACCATCCGGCCTTCTACGATCTGTGTGACCGCTACGGGTTGTATGTGGTCGACGAAGCCAACATCGAGAGCCATGGCTACCTCAACAGCCTGACCCAGGATCCGGCGTGGGGTCCCGCGGTGCTGGAGCGCGTGTCGCGGATGGCGATACGCGACAAGAACCACGCGTCGATCATCGTCTGGTCGCTTGGCAACGAGGCTGGTTACGGACCGATCCATGACGCCGCCGCGGCCTGGTTGCGGCACTTCGATCCGACCCGGCCGGTGCAGTACGAGGGGGCCAACGTGACCCTCGGCGTACGCCATCGCGAGACAGGCGCGGCGGTATGGCGTCGGCAACACCCAGAGACCGACGTGATCGCGCCGATGTATCCGTCGGTGTCTGACCTCGTCGAGTGGGCGACCCAGCGCGAACCAGACAAGCCCCTGATCATGTGTGAGTACGCCCACGCCATGGGCAACAGCGGCGGGAGCCTTCATGACTACTGGGAAGTGATCGAGGCTCACCACGGTCTGCAAGGCGGGTTCGTGTGGGATTGGGTCGACCAGGGCCTGCGCCGCGAGGAGGAAGACGGAACCGCCTGGTGGGCCTTCGGCGGCGACTTCGGAGATGAACCGAACGACGGAGTCTTCTGCCTCAACGGGGTCATGCGCCCAGACCGGGTTCCCCATCCCGCCGGACGCGAACTGAAGGCCGTGCTCGCACCGGTGTCGGTGGTGGCGGTCGACGCGCCAGCGGGAATGTTTGAGGCGGTGTCGAAGGCAGACTTCGCCTCGTTGGACTGGCTCGACGCTTCGTGGGAGTTGCGCGTCGACGGCCACCTGCTCACCAAGGGCGAGTTTGGTCGGCTCGATCTCGGCCCCGGGGAGCGCATGCCTCTTCGCGTTCCGATACCCGAGAAACTCCCATCTGGCGTCGCCGTCGCCGTGATCCGCTGCACCGTGGCCGACGACTTGCCGTGGGCCACGGCTGGCCATGAGGTTTCCTGCGCGTCCTTCGTTGTGCGTGAGGACAGGGCTGTCGCCCCGTCAGGTGTCGCTCCGTCGGTGGTGGTTTCGGAGGGCGGCGCAGTGGCCCTTCGTGCCGGTTCGCGGATGGTGGCATCCAACCCGATCGTGTCGTTGTGGCGGGCCCCGACCGACAACGATCGGCTCGCATCGCCACCCGTTGCCGATCGGTGGACGGAATGGGGACTCGACTCCCTCGAGTTACGCGAGCGCCGCGTAGATCGGCGCGACGGCCCGACGACGGTCGTCGAGACGTGGGTCGGCTCTGGCGCTCGCGCCCTCACGATCGGGCACCGGCTAGAGATCGAACCTCGCGACGCCGTTGTGCTGATCACCCATGAGTTCGACATCCCGACCGAGGCCGACGACTTGGCCAGGGTCGGTGTTCAGTGGTGCCTGTCGAGTTCGTTCGACACTGCCGAGTGGTTCGGCCTGGGTCCTCATGAGAACTACGTCGATAGGCAGGTCAGCGCGCGCCCCGACCGCTGGGTGACTCCGATCGATGCCTGGCTCGTTCCGTACCTCCACCCCCAGTCCGGCGGCAACCGAGGCGGTCTGCGCCACCTCACCGTTTCGGGCCAGGGAAGCCCCTCGCTGCGCATTGATTCGGTTGAGCCGTCCTGCCTGCAGGTGACGCTCTCCCGGTACGGTGACACCGCACTCGCCATCGCCGATCACCCGCACGAGCTCGTGGCGGACGACGAACCAACGTTGTGGCTCGACGCGGCTCATCGGGGGGTGGGCACCGGCGCGGTTGGGCCGGACACCCTCGCCGCCTACCGAGTGTCGGGCGGGCGATGGTTGCTCTCCTATGAAGTCAGCATTCTCAGCGATCGGAGTACCGGGTGACCGAACATGTCGAACGGCTAATCGCGGAGATGACGCTGCCGGAGAAGGTCAGCCTGCTCGCCGGGGAGGACGCCTGGCACCTCGCAGCTGTTGAGCGGTTGGGCGTGCCTCGCCTGAAGATGACCGACGGGCCCAACGGTGCTCGCGGGGCCGACTGGACAGCCGGTCCCCGCTCGGCCTGCTTCCCCTGCGGCTCGGCTCTGGCCGCGACGTTCGATCGGGCGCTCTTGCAAGAGGTCGGTGCCGCCCTGGCCGCTGAAGCCAAGGCCAAAGGCGCCCATGTCTTGCTCGGACCAACCGTCAACATCCACCGGCATCCCCTCGCCGGCCGCCACTTCGAGTGCTACTCCGAAGACCCTGAACTCACCGCCCAATTGGCGGTGGCCTACATCAAGGGGGTGCAGAGCGGGGGCGTCTCGGCATGCGTCAAACACTTCGTGGCCAACGATTCCGAGTTCGAGCGGTTCTCCATCTCGTCTGAGGTCCCCGAGCGCGCTCTTCGCGAGATCTACCTGCGCCCCTTTGAAGCCGCGGTGACCGAGGGTGGCACCTGGTCGATCATGTCGGCCTACAACCGCGTGGGCGGGACGTTCGCCAGTGAGCATCAGTGGCTTTTGACTGACCTGCTGCGCGACGAGTGGGGCTTTGAGGGATTCGTCGTCAGCGACTGGGGCGGCACCCATTCCACGAGCGAGGCCGCGAACGCGGGTCTGACCGTCGAGATGCCCGGCCCCACGAAATTCAGGGGTGATCTTCTGGTGCAGGCAGTCGAGCGCGGCGAGGTCGACCGAGCCACCATCGATGCCTTGGCGGGCAAGGTGCTGGCCGTGGCTGAGCGGACCGGCTGCCTCGCGCAGGGCGACCCACCGCCAGAGTCGGGGGACGACTCACCCGCGCGTCGTGACTTAGCCCGTCGGGCGGCGACCGCAGGCATCGTGCTGCTCAAGAACGATGCCATCGACGGGTCGCCGCTGCTCCCTTTCTCGGCGTCCGCGCTGAAGACAGTCGCCGTGCTCGGGCCGAACAGCGATCCGGCGCGGATTCAAGGCGGCGGCAGCGCCGGCGTCACGCCGTATTACGAAGTGACCCCTCTCGAGGCGATCAGCGGTCGGCTCGGGCCTGAGGCGACCGTCATCCACGAGCGCGGCTGTGAGATCGCCAGAACGATCCCGCACATCGATGCCCGTTGCCTGAGGTCGACGACGGGTGAGCACGCACTCGACATCGCCCACTACGCGGGCGAGCCGGGGGCCGCCGAGCCGGTGCTCACGCAGGTGGTGCGTCGCATCCCGGGAGGGTGGAACCAACCGCCGCCCGGGATAGACCTCGGCAACTGGAGTATGCGGCTGTCCGGGGGGCTGTCGCTGCCGACAACCGGCGACCACACGTTCAAGGTGAGGTCGAACGGAGCGGTGACGGTGCGCCTTGATGGCGAAGTGGCGGCTGAGTCCGACGGGGGACCGCGGGGGTCGAGGGCGGAGTTCGTTGCTCACCTCGTGGCCGGCGAGGAGCACCGCATCGAGATTGACATCGGCACTCCCGACGAGATCGGGTTCGCGGCCGGCTTCGACATCAGACACCAGGCCCCGGTCATCGGTGACCCCTTCGCCGACGCGGTGGCCGCGGCCGCGGCAGCCGATGTCGCAGTTGTGGTGGTCGGCACCGACAACGATTGGGAGACCGAAGGCCGCGATCGCGACTCGCTCGAACTGCCCGGACGCCAAGCTGAGCTCATCCGGGCGGTTGCGCGTGCCAACCCGCGAACCGTCGTGGTGCTGAACGCCGGTGCGCCAGTCGACCTCGGCTGGATGGATGAGGTGCCTTCCGCGGTGCAGCTGTGGTTCGCCGGTCAGGAAGCCGGCAACGCCCTGGCTGATGTGCTGTTCGGCGACGCGAATCCGTCGGGCCGACTCCCGACCACCATCCCGCGATCGCTGGCCGACACCCCGGCCTATGACAACTACCCCGGGGAGTTCGGCGAGGTTCGGTACGGCGAGGGGCTGCACGTGGGTTACCGGTGGTACGACGCTCGAGGCATCGAACCAGCGTTGCCGTTTGGCCACGGCTTGTCCTACACGACGTTCGCGTACTCGGGCCTGCGGACCGACGCCGACGGCACCGGGAACGTGGTCGTGGAGGTCGACGTGCGGAATACCAGGAGCCGGGCCGGTGCCGAGGTGGTGCAGCTCTACGTCGGCGATGTCGCGGCCAGCGTCGCCCGTCCCCCCAAGGAGCTCAAGGCCTTCGAGCGGGTCGATCTCGACGTCGAGGAGCAGGTCACGGTTCGGTTCGAGGTCGAACAACGCACGTTCCCCTCCTGGAATCCACCGATGCAAGGGTGGCGGGTTGGGCCAGGAAGGTTCGCCCTCCCGC
>JBPCMH010000055.1:0-7233 GCA_051002495.1 Acidimicrobiales bacterium | reverse complement strand
TAGCTGTCAGGGGTCTTGGCCACCGTTTCTGGGGTTCCCTCGACCAGCACCTTGCCGCCCTTGTCGCCACCCTCAGGCCCGAGGTCGATGATCCAGTCGGCCGTCTTGATCACGTCGAGGTTGTGCTCGATCACGAGGACAGTGTTGCCCTGATCGACGAGACGGCTGAGGACCCCCAACAACTTGCGGATGTCTTCGAAGTGCAGGCCGGTGGTGGGTTCGTCCAGGATGTACATGGTGTGGCCGGTTGATCGCTTCGACAACTCGGAGGCCAACTTGACCCGCTGGGCCTCACCCCCGGAAAGCGTTGGAGCCGGTTGGCCCAAGCGGACATAGCCAAGACCGACATCGACGATGGTCTGCAGGTGCCGAGCGATCGGTGGCTGGTTGGAGAAGAACTCGAGCGCCTCCTCGCACGGCAGGTCGAGCACCTCGCTGATGTTCTTGGCCTTGAAGGTGATGTCGAGGGTGTCGCGGTTGTACCGAGCGCCCTTGCACACCTCGCACGGCACGTAGACGTCGGGAAGGAAGTGCATCTCGATCTTGATCGTGCCGTCGCCCGCGCACGCCTCGCACCGCCCGCCCTTGACGTTGAACGAGAAGCGGCCAGGCTGGTAGCCCCGCACCTTCGCCTCGTTGGTCTGGGCGAAGAGCTTCCGCACGTGATCGAACACCCCGGTGTAGGTGGCCGGGTTCGACCGGGGGGTACGCCCAATGGGCGACTGGTCGATCTCGATCACCTTGTCGATTGACTCATAACCGTCGATCTTCTTGTGCTTGCCCGGCACGGTCTTCGACCCGTACACCTTCTGCATCAACGACCGATAGAGGATGTCGTTGACCAAGGTCGACTTGCCTGACCCCGATACGCCGGTGACCGACACAAAGCAGCCAAGTGGGAACTCGACGTCAATCGTCTTCAGGTTGTGCTCCGACGCGCCCCGGACGGTGAGCCACTCGCCCTTCGGCTCGCGCCGCATGGCCGGGATCGGGATCTTCCTGCGGCCCGATAGGTACGCGCCGGTGATTGACTTCCGGCTCTTCTTGAGCTTGGCCAGCGAGCCCGACACCACGATCTCTCCGCCGTGCTCGCCCGCGCCCGGGCCAATGTCGACGATGTGATCGGCCGCGGCGATCGTGTCCTCGTCGTGCTCGACCACGATGACGGTATTGCCGAGACCGCGTAAACGGGTCAGGGTCTCGATCAGCTTGTGGTTGTCACGCTGGTGCAGGCCAATCGACGGCTCGTCCAACACATACAGCACACCGACGAGTCCGGAGCCGATCTGGGAGGCCAAACGGATCCGCTGGGCTTCGCCGCCCGAGAGGGTTCCGGCCGACCGGTTCAACGTGAGGTAGTCGAGCCCAACGTCGAGTAGGAACTGCATGCGGGCGTTGATCTCCTTGACCACCCGGTCGGCGATCAAGCGGTCGCGCTCGGACAGGGTCAGCCCAGCAAGAGCCTCGGCCGAGCCACCGATCGAGAGCTCGCAGAGTTCGAACATGTTGCGCCCGTCGACGGTCACGGCCAACGACTCGGGCTTCAGTCGGGCTCCGCCACAGTCGCCACATGCCACCTCGCGCATGTACCCCTCGATCTGATCGCGGGTGTGATCAGACTCGGACTCGCTGTGGCGACGCTGCAGGTGCGGGATGACACCCTCGTAGCTGGTGTTGTAGGTGCGCACTCGCCCGTAGCGGTTCTTGAACGAGACCTCGACCTTTTTGGTGCCAGTGCCGTAGAGCAGCAGCTTCTGCTGGGCCTTCTTGAGCTTCTTGAACGGCTTCTCGACGGAGAAGTCGTACTCGGCCGCTAGCGCGGTCAGCAGCCGTTGGAACCATTCGGAGTGCCGGTTGGCCCACGGAGCGATCGCCCCCTCCTCGATCGACAGATCGGTATCAGGGACGACCAACTCAGGATCGACCTCGAACCGCGTACCCAGGCCGGCACAGGTCGGGCAGGCGCCGTACGGCGAGTTGAAGGAGAAGTTGCGCGGGGCGAGTTCCTCGAAGCTCAGCCCACAATTGTTGCACGAAAGGTGCTGGCTGAAGATGAGCGTTTCGGGCGTCGGCTCCGAGTCGTTCTTGGGGATGATCTGGATCTCGGCGACGCCGTCGGTCAGCGCGAGCGCGGTTTCCATCGAGTCGGTCAGCCGGCGCTCAATGCCATCGCGCCGCACGAGACGGTCGACCACCACCTCGATGGTGTGCTGCTCGTAGCGGGCCAGCTTGATCTTGGCGTTGAGTTCGTGGATCTCGCCGTCGATCCGAGCCCTGGCATAGCCCTGCGTGGCCAAGTCTTCCAGCAAGCTCTCGTACTCACCCTTCCGGCCGCGCACAACTGGGGCAAGGATCTGGAACCTGGTGCCCTCTGGCATCTCAAGGATGCGATCGACGATCTGCTGCGGCGTTTGGCGCTGCACCACCTCGCCGCAGGTCGGGCAGTGGGGCACGCCGATGCGTGCGTACAACAAGCGGAGGTAGTCGTAGACCTCGGTGACGGTGCCAACGGTCGACCTGGGGTTTCGCGAGGCCGACTTCTGATCGATGGAGATTGCGGGCGAGAGGCCCTCGATGAAGTCGACATCGGGCTTGTCCATCTGCCCGAGGAACTGGCGGGCGTAGGCCGACAGCGACTCCACGTAGCGGCGCTGGCCCTCGGCGTAGATCGTGTCGAAGGCAAGCGATGACTTGCCCGAGCCGGACAGGCCGGTGAAAACGATGAGCTTCTCACGCGGGAGGTCGAGGGCCACATTGCGGAGGTTGTGCTCCCTGGCCCCGCGAATGACGATCACATCTGACGGCACCCGGCCAGGTTACTAGCAGAACATGTGTTCGGTCGGCATCGCCCTGGCATCGCCCTGGCATCGCCGGGTGAACCTGCGGTGAGGCCGTGCGGTTGCGCCTCGACTCAGCGAGTGAGGTGACGCAGAACAACCTCGGCCCCGAGCACTCGGTGAGCCTCGGCGCTACGTTCCTCCCACCCGGCCGGCACGACCAGGGTCGACTCCGGGAGCTCGATCATGACCACCTGTCGGGCGCCAGCCCGACGAGCGATCTGGAGCGCATCGCGGGCGTCATCGTCGGTGATCGCGGTGAGCCATCGGCGGTCGTCGTAGAAAGCACCGGCCTCTCGACCGAGCTGGCCCCAACGCGACACCACGACCGCATCAGCGGGCGTGGCCCTGATCACCTCGGCGGAAAACTCGCCAACCTCACGGGTGCGCTCAATGTGCCAGGCCGCACCAAAGACCGACATGGCCGCCGTCACGGCCAGCAGGGCCAACGAGGCCGGGCGGCGCCATCCGACCCGCTCCAAGGCGACGACGCCAGCGACAGAGAGCAGCACGCCGGTCAGCAGCACGTAGCGACCACCCCACTGAGCCGACAGCAACCCGACATGCGAGGTCATCCAAACCCCCGGCAGGGCCAACACCGCGGCAACGACGACCAGCACCACCCTCGACTCGTCGCCCCGCCTATCGACTGCCCAAAGCCCTGCCGCGGCGAGCGGCGCGGCGGGCAGCCACCCGGGCACGAAGCCGAGCCCGGCAGTCGCCATCGTGACCGCCACCAGCGCACCGCAGGCGAGAACACCCCGGGACAACACCAACAACGGAGGACGTCCGTGGATCGCCCAGTAGCCCAGCACGATCAGGGCGGCCGCACCCAGCGCGCCGAGGCCAAACGACGCGGCGGTTGTGTCGGCGAACACCCCGACGGACGTGAGCACAGCATCTCGAGCCCGACCAGAGAAGGCCGAGCCCGCGCCGGTGGTCAGGCTGGCGGCTCGATCGCTTCGGACGCTGACCCCGAGCACAGCTCGCTCGAGCAACTCATTCGCCACGATCGGTGCCGCCAGCCCAGCGGCCGCGGTGGCCAACCGTCGGGGGCGCAACCAGGCGCGCCGATACCGGCCTATGACGAGGAGCGCGGCCGAGAAAGCCCCCAGATACACAGCCATCTCAGCTCGAAAGACAACGGCGGCTCCGGCCGCGACGGCCGCGGCCGCGACACCAGCCAGCTCCGACCTCTGACTGGAGGTCGTTGGGCGTACATCGATGGCCGTGGCCATGGCTACGGCCAACATCGCTAACCCAAGCGCAGGGGCGTGCTCCCAGGCGTCAATGGCGTAGAAACCAACCGGGGTCCCAAGACCGACAACCCAAAAGGCGGCGGCCCCCGAGGTCGCGCCGAGGGTGCGCGCCAGACTCGACGCGGCCAGCGCGGCCACGACCGATCCAAGCATCGGGAGCACCAGAAGCCCGCCGACACCCAGCCGCCCGAGGCCGGCTCGCGACGCCAGCGCGAACGGTACCGAAGTCGCCTGCACCCAGCGGTCGCCAACTCGAAGGGTGTTGTAGAGCGGATGATGCAAACCGGTCGGATCCCATTCCTCCGCCCAGTACCCGACATCAGGTGTCCAGGAGTCGACGGCCACCATGTGCACGGCGGTCGCCGCCTTGCCTCCAGCGTCAGCGCCTGACCAGGCCCTGGTGTCACCCAGCCAAGCGATAACGAGGTAGACGCCGACGAGCGCGATGGCGGCGAGCGCCGGTCTGAACCGGGTCAAGCCTTGGCGTGCTCCAGCTCCCGGCGGAGGTCGGCGATCTCGTCGCGAAGCCGGGCCGCGTATTCGTACTGGAGATCCGCAGCCGCGCCCTTCATCTCCTCCTCGAGAGTCAGGATCAACCGCTCGAGCTCGTCCTTCGGAAGGTCGACCACGGTCTTGTCCCTCTTGCGCGAGCGGCGGTTGGCGCCGGGCCGTGGCGCACCTTCGATACCCCGGCCGATCAACGACAGGATGTCGGTGACCGCCTTGCGGATCGTTTGAGGGTCGATGCCGTGCTCGATGTTGTAGGCCTCCTGCACCGCCCGCCGCCGATGGGTCTCGGAGATGGCCCGCTGCATCGAGTTGGTGACGCGATCGGCGTACATGATCACCTCGCCGTTCACGTTGCGCGCGGCGCGGCCAGTGGTCTGGATGAGGGAGGTCTCCGAGCGAAGGAAACCCTCCTTGTCCGCATCGAGAATGGCAACAAGGGACACCTCGGGGAGATCCAGACCCTCGCGGAGCAAGTTGATGCCAACCAACACGTCGAACTCGCCGAGCAGGAGGTCGCGGATGATCTCGCTCCGTTCGATGGTGTCGATCTCGGAGTGCAGGTAGCGGACCTTGATGCCCATCTCGAGGAGGTAGTCGGTGAGATCCTCGGCCATCTTCTTCGTGAGCGTGGTGACGAGGACTCGCTCCTCGCTCTTGATGCGACCGCGGATCTCATCGATCAGGTCATCAATCTGGCCCTTGGTCGGCCTGACCACCACTTGGGGGTCGACGAGTCCGGTAGGTCGGACGATCTGCTCCACCACCTGGGCCGACTGCTCGATCTCGTACTTGCTCGGGGTGGCCGACATGAAGATGCACTGGTTGAGGCGCTCGTAAAACTCGTCGAAACGGAGTGGGCGGTTGTCGGCCGCTGAGGGCAGACGGAAACCGTGGTCGATAAGGGTTTCCTTGCGGCTGCGGTCGCCTTCGTACTGGCCGTGCAACTGGGGCACGGTCACGTGTGACTCGTCGAGCACGAGGAGGTAGTCGTTGGGGAAGAAGTCGAGCAACGTGTTGGCCGGTTCGCCCTTTGAGCGCCCATCGATCGGAGCGGAGTAGTTCTCGATGCCGTTGCAGTACCCCACCTCCTGGATCATCTCCAGGTCGTACTGGGTGCGCATCCTGAGCCGCTGTGCCTCGAGGAGCTTGCCGTTGGCCTCGAACCAGGCCAGCCGCTCTTGCAGTTCGTGCTCGATGCGTCCGATGGCCACCTGCAGCCGGTCATCGCCGGCGACATAGTGGGTGGCGGGGAAGATCGTGAGCTCGGACAGGTCGCCCATCAACTCGCCGGTCAGCGGATCGGTTCGCGAGATGCGCTCGATCTCGTCGCCGAACATCTCGATCCGCACCGCGAACTCCTCGTAGGCCGGATGCACCTCGATCGTGTCGCCACGAACACGGAACTTGCCGCGTACGAGGTTCATGTCGTTGCGCTCGTACCGCATGTCGACCAACTGACGCAGCATGGCGCGCTGATCGAGGGACTCCCCCACCCGGAGGAACTGGATCTGCTTGGCGTACTCCTCCGGCGACCCGAGCCCGTAGATACACGACACGGACGCGACGACGATCACATCGCGGCGGGTGAGCAACGCCGAGGTTGTCGCGTGCCGGAGGCGGTCGATCTCATCGTTGATCGACGAGTCCTTCTCGATGTAGGTGTCGCTCGAGGGGAGGTAAGCCTCGGGTTGGTAGTAGTCGTAATAAGACACGAAGTACTCGACGCGGTTCTTCGGGAACAACGTGCGGAACTCATCAGCCAGTTGCGCGGCCAGCGACTTGTTCGGCGCGATGATCAGCGTCGGGCGCTGCACCTTCTCGATGGTCCAGGCGATCGTGGCCGACTTCCCCGAGCCGGTGATGCCGAGCAGCGTCTGGAACCGGTCGCCTCTCTCAACACCGGCTGCGAGGGCCGATATGGCCTCGGGCTGATCCCCAGCAGGGGTATAAGGCGAAACGACCTCAAACGGGGGCACGCTGTGATTGTACGGAAGTCGCGTGGACACAGAGGGCCGCGGCCTGGGCGCGTGTCGAAGCGAGCACGGTTCGGTGGGTCACGCCCTACTGTGACCGCAAGGGGCGACGAAAGCGCGGGCGATGGTGACTATGGACCGGCAGGAGCACAGCGTGGAACGACCTCGCCCCGTGCGGACCCACGTCCTGCTGGCCTCGCTGAGCATCGTCCTCCTCTGGCTGATTATCCCGGTTGGCCGCGCGGCCGGGGCGACAGTCGCGGTGGACGTCGGAAACTTCTTCTTCGATGACGCATCAGGCCAAGCGTCCGAAATCACCGGTGTCGCGGGCGACACCATCCGCTTCACCGTCAGCGGTGGCCAGCACAACCTCAACATCGATGCACTCAACGTGCACTCAGCCACGCTGAAGACCAACGAGTCGGCCAACCTCATCATCAACCAGGTCGGCACGTTCACGCTCTACTGCTCGGTCCACAACAACAACGCCCACACCACGACGCTGCGCGTCACCGCGGCTTCATCGCCGCCGCCCACCAGCGGAGGCGACGGAAATGGCGGAGGGGGCACAAGTACCACCAAGCCGGCGACCGTCCCTGGCGGGGGTGGTTCGAGCGGTTCAGGCGGACCGCCGACGACCGGCTCAGCGGGGGC
>JBPCMH010000054.1:0-8866 GCA_051002495.1 Acidimicrobiales bacterium | reverse complement strand
CCATCTGATCGAAGACCAGCTCGACCGGCAGGTGGAAGGACTTTCCAACGAGGAATTGACGAAAATATTTCAGGAGAACGAGATCAAGACGCCCGAAGGCAAGAAGGCGGATTGGACGGAGGTCCGGAGCTTCAACCTGATGTTCAAGACCCACGCCGGGCCGGTGGAGGACTCGGGCACGGTGGCGTTCCTCCGACCCGAGACAGCGCAAGGCATGTACCAGAACTTCATGAACGTGCTGCAGACAACGCGAAAGAAGCCGCCGTTCGGCATAGCGCAGGTCGGCAAGTCGTTCCGCAACGAGATCACGCCCCAGAACTTCGTGTTCCGGACCCGCGAGTTCGAGCAGATGGAGATGGAGTTCTTCGTGCCTCCGACCGACGGGCCAAAGTGGTACGAGTACTGGTGTAAGGAGCGAATGGACTGGTACACGGAGCTCGGCATGCCAGCCGAGAGCCTGCGGTTGCGACCCCACGACGAGGACGAGCTGAGCCACTACTCCGTCGCCACCAGCGATGTGGAGTACTTGTTCCCGTGGGGCTGGGACGAGCTTGAGGGCATCGCCAACCGGACGGACTTCGATCTGAAAGCGCACGCCGAGGCGTCAGGGGAAAAGCTGGAGTTCTACGACCAGGCGGCCAATGAGCGCTACGTGCCCCACGTGATCGAGCCGGCTGCCGGTGCGACGCGCACGATGATGGCATTCCTCCTTGCTGCCTACTCCGAAGACGAAGTCGGCGGCGAGGCCCGCACCGTTCTGCGGCTCCATCCCCGACTCGCCCCTTACAAGGTTGCAGTGTTACCGCTTTCGAAGAAGGACACCCTTACACCAACGGCCCGCGAGGTGCTGGGCTTGCTCCAGCCGCACTTCATGTGCGACTACGACGAGACCCAGTCGATCGGGCGGCGCTACCGCCGACAGGACGAGATCGGCACGCCCTACTGCGTGACGGTCGACTTCGACTCGCTCGAGGATCGGGCCGTCACCATCCGTGACCGTGACAGCCTCGAGCAGGTGCGGGTGCCCATCGACGGCCTGGTCGACGAGATCCGATCCCGTCTCGCCCTTTGACCTTCGAACCCCAACCTCTCCTTCCGCGAAGATCCTCGGTAGTTACTCCACCGAGAACCTACGCGGAACCCGAGGGGTCAGTGGATTGGCGCAACGGTGGCTGTGGGGCTGAGTAGGTGACGGTGACCGTGGTGTTGCTGGCGGCGGGCATGGGCCGGCGATTCGGTGGACCGAAGCAGCTCGTGCCGGTCGGCCCGGCCGGTGAGTCGATCCTCGACTACAACGCGTTCGACGCGGTGACGGCCGGGTGTGACCGCCTTGTCGTCGTCACGCGACCCGAGCTCGAAGCAGAGGTCCGCAACGTGTTGGACAGGTCGGTCGGGGAACGGGCCGAGATTGCCGTCGCGCTGCAGCGGATCGCTCCGGGGCGGGCGAAGCCGTACGGCACCGCAGAGGCTGTCGTCGTCGCCGCACCACACATCGACGGTCCTTTCGGCGTGGCCAACGCCGATGATCTATACGGCCCCGGGTCGTTCGCCGCCCTTGTCGACCATCTGCAGGGTGTCCCGTCGGCCGCCGCGGTGGTCGGCTTTGCCCTGCGGGACACCGTGCCGTCGAGCGGGTCGGTGACGCGAGCGTTCCTTGACCACCGGGACGGTCTGGTGCGCAGGATGCGTGAAACCCACGGGATTGAGCGCGTCCGGGACGGATGGCATCCGGCCGAGGTCGCTGGCATCGGCGCCGTCGCCGGAGATGAGTTGGTGTCGATGAACCTCCTCGGCCTTCCCTATCGAGTCCTCGGCGTGCTCCGGGCCGCCGTCGAAGCCTTCGTTGAGTCGGGAGCCGAGGGCGAGGTCTATCTGCCCGAGGTCGTCGACGATCTCCTCCAGCAGGGCGCGCTTGAAATGAGGCTCCTATCCACCATCGAAACCTGGGTAGGGATGACCAATCCAGAGGACCTCGATCTGGTGGAGGAGCACGCGCGAGCCAGAACCACATCGCCGCTGAGGGCCTGAACGGCAGCCGCCCGCCGCGAACGGGCGATGTGCGACCATCGGCCGGCGGGCTAGAGCGAACAGACGAGGTCGCCCAACGGCTCCTCGGTAGGCTCCCGCCGTGACCTACGTGTATGCGTTTGACCACAAGCACCGGAAGTCCCCGATGACGCTGAAGGATCGGCTCGGTGGCAAGGGCGCAAACCTGGCGGAGATGACCTCGGTGCTCGAGTTGCCGGTGCCTCCGGGGTTCACCATCTCGACGGAGGCCTGCCGGGACTACCTGGCCGACGGGTGGCCGGAGAAGCTCGACGCGGAGTTGGATCGGCACGTGGCGAAGTTGGAGAAGTCGATGGGTAAGGCGCTCGGTGACGCGGCGGACCCGCTGCTTGTTGCTGTGCGATCCGGAGCGAAGTTCTCCATGCCCGGGATGATGGACACGGTGCTGAACCTGGGTCTGAACGACGACTCGGTCGAGGGCCTTGCCAAGCAGACGAGCGGCGAGCGGTTTGCCTACGACAGCTATCGCCGATTCATCGCGATGTACGCCAAGATCGTGCTGGGCGTCGACCCTGAACCCATCGACCGGCTGCTGGCCGCAGCCAAGGACTGGGACGGCGTCGGCACCGACTCAGAGATCAGCGCCGACACCCTGCGCCGTCTGTGCCAGCGCTACAAGGATCACGTGCCCGAGCAGACAGGAACGGCGTTCCCGCAGAGCCCGCGCGACCAGTTGCGCGGCGCGATCGAGGCCGTGTTCCGATCGTGGAACACGCCGCGGGCAGTCGCGTACCGCACCCGGGAGAAGATCGATCACGCACTTGGCACCGCGGTCACGGTGCAGACCATGGTGTTCGGCAACCGCGACGAGAACTCGGGCACCGGGGTCGCCTTCACCCGAGATCCGTCGACCGGGGAGCAAGGCGCCTACGGCGACTTCCTCGTCAACGCCCAAGGTGAGGATGTGGTGGCCGGCATCCGTAAGACCCTGCCGCTGGCCGATCTCGGCGACCGGTTTCCGGCCATCTACAAGGACCTCCTCGGAATCTTCGACCGGCTCGAGCTCCACTACCGCGACATGCTCGACGTCGAGTTCACCATCGAGCAGGGCAAGCTGTGGATGTTGCAAGTCCGGGTCGGTAAGCGGACTGGCGTCGCGGCGCTGCGCATGGCGGTAGCCATGACCAAGGAACGCCGCATCAAGTTGTCGCGAGCCGAAGCAGTCAGCCGGGTCACGGCCGAGCACCTTGAACAGGTTTTGCACCCTCAGTTTGAAAACGATGATGCCCAGGTGATTGCCAAGGGCCTCGGGGCCTCGCCGGGCGCGGCGGTCGGCAAGGTTTACTTCACGGCCGACGACGCAGCCGACGCCGCCGAGCGGGGCGAAGAGGTCGTACTGGTCCGCAACGAGACCTCGCCGGAGGATGTCCACGGGATGATGGTGGCCGAGGGCATCCTTACCGTGCGGGGCGGACTGGTGTCACACGCCGCGGTGGTCGCCAGAGGATGGGGCAAGCCGGCAGTCGTGGGTGCTGACAGCATCCGGATCAGCGGCCGGGAGTTCAGTGTGGGCGAGGTGGTCGTGAAGGAGGGCGATGTCATCTCCATCGACGGAGCCACCGGCGAAGTCGTCCTCGGCGGAGTGTCGCTGTCCTCCTCCGCGCCGCCGGAGGAGTTCGAAACCATCCTCGGCTGGGCCGATGCGATCAGGAAGGGCCGGCTGGCGGTGCGAGC
The DNA here is from genome assembly GCA_051002495.1 of Acidimicrobiales bacterium. Classification (GTDB taxonomy): domain Bacteria; phylum Actinomycetota; class Acidimicrobiia; order Acidimicrobiales; family CADCTF01; genus JBPCMH01. Next base: position 5,125 of record JBPCMH010000054.1, on the reverse strand, counting down.
CAACGCCGACACCGGCGAGGACGCGGCCAATGCCCGGCAGTTCGGTGCCGAGGGCATTGGTCTGTGCCGCACGGAGCACATGTTCTTGGGCGAGAAGCGCCTCCCGATCGTCCGACAGATGATCCTCGCCGCGTCGACCGAGGACGAGGCCGACGCGCTCGAAGCACTTCGCCGGGTCCAACGGGCTGACTTCGAAGAGATCCTCGAAGCAATGGACGGCCTGCCCGTGACGGTGCGGCTGCTCGACCCACCGCTGCACGAGTTCCTGCCATCGCTGGAGGATCTCGCCATCAAGCGAGCCACTGCGGGCCTGACCGACGAAGAGCAGGACTTGTTCGATGCGGCCAAGGCGTGGGACGAAGTCAACCCCATGCTCGGCGTCCGGGGTGTTCGCCTCGGCGTGCTGAAGCCTGGTCTCTACGCCATGCAGGTGCGGGCGCTGGTTGAGGCGGCCATCGCTCGTCTGGAGAAGAACGGGAAGCCGATCATCGAGGTGATGATCCCCCTGACGGTGAGCGGGCCGGAGATGGCCGCAGCCCGGTCGTGGGTGGAGGCCGCCATCGAGGAGGCGACGGCTGGCCAGTCGACCAACCGCAAGCTGAAGGTGAGCATCGGCACCATGATCGAGACGCCGAGGGCTGCGCTGCGGGCTGACGACATCGCCGAACACGCCGAATTCTTCAGCTTCGGTACGAACGACTTGACCCAGATGACATTCGGGTTCTCACGGGACGACGTCGAAGGGCGCATGATGACCGCCTACCTCGATCAAGGGCTGCTGAAGCGAAACCCCTTCGAGACGCTCGACCAGGACGGAGTCGGCAGCCTGGTCGCCGCCGGCGTCGAGGCTGGCCGGAAGGTGAACCCGGATCTCAAGATCGGGGTGTGTGGCGAGCACGGTGGTGATCCGGAGTCGATTGCCTTCTTCCACCGGGCCGGAATCGACTACGTCTCCTGCTCGCCCTTCCGGGTGCCCATTGCCCGTCTGGCGGCCGCCCAGGCGATCATCGGCGACGACGAGGCTGCTTCCACGAAGTAAACCAAGGAAATCCGCGAATCGGACAAAGAACTTTGCCGCGGACAAGAGGTATTGGCCGGGATGCCTTCGAACTATTCCAGGTACACCTCCGGAACTGGACCGGATGAGGCTGGGGAGAATTGCATGTCTGCTGGTTGGCTGCGGCGCGTGAGCGCGGCATTGGTCGTTTCGTTGATCGCGGTGCTGACTGCATCGATCACACCGAGTGCGGCCCTCACCGCTCCGCAGGCGCCAACGGTGCGCCTGCCGGGCTTCGCCACGGCCGTGCCAGCCGGCGCGATCGACGGTGACCTGCAGGCCCTGCTGACTGCAGCCGGCCCCGGCGGCCAAGCCAGCGCGTTCGTGCACCTTCAGCCTGATGTGGATTACTCGGCCGGGGTGAACGCGGTCAGAGACGCCGGCCTCGAGGTTGGCGCCCACCTGCCTGCGGCCAACGTGATCTACGCCCACGGCCTGGCCGGCAGCCTTGTCGTCATCGCCCGCTCGCCGCTGGTTGAGCACTTGGAAGCCCCGGAGTCGGTGCGGCTCTCGATGGAGACCGCGGCCTGGGCGACCAAGGCCCGACAGCTCTATGACTCGACCGGCGGGCTCGACCTGCGTGTCGACAACGACAACAACCCGGCAAACGGCTACATCGACGGCACCGGCGTCGGCATCGCCATCGTCGACTCCGGCGTGGACGGCACCCACCCCGACCTCACTTGGTGCGGCGGTCCCGGTGCGAACCAGACCACGTGCCCGCTGAAGAAGAACTTCAAGGTGACCTGCCCTGGTGTGGTCAACGTCGGTACCGGCCAGTGCTTCGGTGAGATCGGTTTCAACGAAGTGCCGAACAGCGACACCACGAGTGGCCATGGCACCCACGTGGCCAGCATTTCGGCCGGCAGTGGCGCGGCGAGCGACTCTGACGGAAGCCTCGCGACAACCGAAGATCGCATGTTCCGCGGTGTCGCCCCTGGCGCGAAACTCTACGGCTTTGGCACCGGCGAGGGGCTGAGCGTGGTCATCGCGTTCGCAGCAGCGTCCTTCCAGTGGATCTACGACCACGGCTTGCAGCAGAACCCGCCCATCCGAGTCGTCAACAACTCCTACGGCGGCGCCGGTGCGGCCAACCCCGACAACACCATGACCAAGCTTGCTCGAGCCCTGATCAACGACCGCAACATCACCGTGGTCTGGGCCGCCGGCAACGACGGCGGCAACGGTTCGACGCTCAACACCTCGGTTAACGGCAACGACCTGACGCCAGGCAACCTGATGATCGCCAACTACGACGATGGCGGGACCGGCAACCGCAACAACGCCTTGGCGACCGGCTCGAGCCGCGGCCTGGCCACCGATCCCCGCACCTGGCCCGACCTCGCCGCGCCGGGCTCCAGCATCAAGGCTGCGTGTGCGCCGAACACCGTGCTCTGCCCGACTGGCGTGCCCCTTGAGTACGGAGGCCGCTACACCAGCTTCGGCGGTACGTCGATGGCCGCTCCTCATGTGACCGGCATCGTGGCCCAGATGTATCAGGGCGAGCCGACCATCCTCCCGAGCGCGGTCGAGAGCATTCTCGAATCCACCGCCCATAAGTTCACCGCAGGGGCGGCCTACCAGTCGGATCCCCAGCACCCAGGCGGCACGTCTTCCTTCGACAAGGGCCACGGTCTTGCTGATGCTCGCACCGCCGTGCTCGCGGCGATGGGACTTCCGGCCAGCACTGGCCTCGGCGGGTCAGGCTCCAAGTCGACGGTCATCACGACCGACGCCAGCGATCACGACGTCGACGCTCTCGACCTCACCAACGTGACCTTCACCGAGGAGGCGAACGGCACCGACGTCACGGTCGCCTTTACGGTGCGCGGCACGTCCGCCGCCGTGCCCGGAGTGGGCTATAGCTATCGGCTGAACGCCTCGACCGGTGGTGTCTCCCGCAGCCTCAACGTGCTGTGGAGCGGCGGAGCGACGGCCACGTGCAGCGCCACCGGCGTGGCCTGCACTGCGTCCAGGGTAGGCAACACCTTCAAATTCCACACGACGATGACGGCCCTTGGCATCTCCCGTGGCACCGACATCTTCGACATGTGGGCGGCCAGCTACGGAGCGCTCATCGCTGACCGCGCTCCGGGCGGCACCGGCGGTACGTTCCTCGTCTTGCCTGCCCGTGGCCAGGAGCATGTGGTGGTCGGCAGTGCCCTGCTCAACAACCCGCCGATCGCCAACCCCGACGCCAAGTCGACACCGAAGAACACAGCGGTCGTCGTCGACGTCTTGGCCAACGACTCTGATCCTGACGGCGACGCAATCTCGGTCGTGAGCGCCAGCGCTCCGACCAACGGTGGATCGGTAGTGGTCAACGCCAATGGCACGATCACCTATACGCCGGCAACGGAATTCGTCGGCACCGACGGGTTCACCTACACCATCACCGACAACGGAACCCCGGCAGCCCAGGCGACCGGCCCCGTCACCATCACCGTGACCGACCCGGGTGGTGGCGGCGGTGGCGGTGGCGCGGCGTGCACGGCGCCGGGCATCCTGCTCGGCACCGATGCGCAGCTCGACGCCCTCACCGCGCAGACCGAGCTTCAGACGCTGCACGGCGCGGGCCTGCTCGTGGGCGACTTCCTCGAGTTCACGATGAAGATCGAGGACCTGTCTGAGATCCCGCCGACCACGCGGTATCGCACCAACTTCACCCACGGCGGCCGCTCATTCTTCGTCGCCATGGACAACTGGGATCTGCTCGATCCATCGCTGATCCGGTTCCGCTACGGAATCGTCGAAGGCTCGTTGGTGACCGACCAAGGCGCGGCCGACGGCGGCTCCTACGACGCGGACGGCACCATCCGAGTGCGGGTGGCTGCTTCCAAGGTGGGCAGCCCAGTTGCGGGGACGAAGCTCACCGCCGTGGGTGCGGTCACGGAAGTCCGAGCTGGCGTGTTGCTCGTACGCGACGACGCGATGACCGGTGACGACTTCACGTTGGCCGACTGCACCTCGACGGGCAACGAGGCCCCCGAGGCCGTTGACGATCAGGTCACGCTCGACGAGGACACCCTGGTCGACATCGATGCCCTGGCCAACGACAGCGACCCCGACGGTGACGCCATCAGCCTGGTAAGCATCACCCAGCCAGGTTTCGGATCGGCGGCTGTCAATCCCGACGGCACCATCCGCTACGTGCCGCAGGCCAATTACAACGGCCAGGACAGCTTCACCTACACCATCACCGATGGCGAGGCTGACCACGACGTCACCGCCACCGTCTGGCTGACCGTTGACCCCGTCAACGATCCGCCGGTGGCCAATGACGACAGCGGCGAAACCGGCCCGAACCAGGCGATCACGATCGCCGTGCTGGCCAACGACACCGACATTGACGGCGACGCTCTCACCGTGGCGGTCTCCGGCGGGCCGGAATGGGGCACGGCGACGGTCAACGGGGACAACACCATCACCTACCAGCCGGCGCCGTTGTTCAGCGGCACCGACACCTTCACCTACGTCGCCTCCGACGGCAACGGCGGCAGCGACGAAGCCACGGTGACGATCACGGTGACGGCCTCGCCCGACGACCAGGGCAGTTCCTGCGATGCCCACAGCAAGGGTTTCTGGAAGCAGCAGGCCACGCAGAGCAACGCGGCAAAGTTCACCGCGGCGGAGTACAACACTCTTGCTTCCAGGGCCGCCCAGCGGAGCAAAGGCCTCTTCAAGAAGGGCACCGACGTGACGACCGCCCTGCTGCAGACCGGCAACTCGGTCCGGCCTCACGCCGAGCGCCAGGTGGCCGCGCTGCTCCTCAGCTTCGCTGCTCATGACCTGTCGGGCTCGATGTCGTACACCACCGGCCTGAGCCCTGACGCTGGCCTTGACCCCAGCGTCTACCCGGACTCGGCGACCTACGGCACCACCGCAGGCAGCGCCGCAAACTGGGCCATCGACGCGGTGAAGACCGGTCAGAACCTCGGTCAGGCCAACGAGGTCACCGACTCGATCAACAACAGCCAGTGTCTGGTCTGCTGATTTGCGGCTGATCTGTCGATCCGAAACACGCACCGCCCGGTCGATCGACCGGGCGGTGTGCGTTCCCAGTAGCGT
>JBPCMH010000053.1:0-3766 GCA_051002495.1 Acidimicrobiales bacterium | reverse complement strand
TGCGCCGGCTTGAAGTAGGCGAGCCGGATCGTGATGCCGTGATCAACCACGCCATGGCGCAGCACGTCCACCGTGCCGCGCTTGTCGATCTCCGATGCCAGGCGATCAGCGAAGCGCGCCTGCGCCTTGTTCGCATCCCCACCCAGGCGCTGCTTCAGCTCCTCCCAGGTGTCGGCCTGCGTGGCGCCCAGGAACGCCCAGAGCTCGGCCGTGTCGAGAGCGCGGACCGGATCGAAGTCGGTCGGCGGCCCCTGCGCAGTGCCAACCTTGGCGAGGTAGCCGCCGTGGTCGACCAGCCAGTCGCAGATGGACGACTCGAACGCGGCCTCGTCGGGCTTCACGGTGCATCTCCGGGTTCTGATGCGCTGCCCCGTCGGCCCTCCCGGGAACGTGCGAAGTGCTCGTTTTCGCGGTGAACGGAATGAGTGCCCGAGAGGATTCGCTTGACCGCCCGACGAGCGAGTTCATTGGCCGCGAGCGCGTCCGTGACAGATCGAACCTCGATGGCGACCGGGAGAGTGCGCCACGTCAAGTGAGACGCGTCCTTCAGCCGAGCGTCCGGGTCGTCCTCCGCCAACGCCAACGCCAGTTCGATGTGATCCGAGTGTCCGTACAGCGCAGCAACCATCTCACCATCAATCTCGTAGCCGATGTAGATCGTCTTCACGTATCGGTGGCAACCCTCGGCAGTAAGGCTCTCGTCGAGCACCGCTCCCAAGGACATGACCTGCTTCCCATGCAACGAGAAGTAGGACGTGACCATCTCATCCACGGGCTGAAGCCGCCTGAGCACCTACGCCAACGGCAGTATTGGTCACGGTCATGGCTCCCGTCACCGCCTCGGTGATCAAGGCCTGGCGATGCTCTACGAGAAGGTCGACCTGCCGTGAGATCGTCGACGTTACTATTCCCGTGGCTCCTGCAGAGCGATCCAGCACTGCGGCGGTGGACTCCTGAACACGAAAATCGGGAAGGGAGACCTCGAAGGACTTCAGGAAGTCATTGTTGAGGATGGGCAACGTTGTATGCGGAGCCGTGGCCCTCATCTCATCGCCCCTCGCCCAGAGTTGCCACGAAAGGAAACGGCCCAGGATGCGGGGTCCAGCGATCAGACACGACATCTGCTGATTCCCGGTACCGGGAACCGACGTGTGGCCGACTCGACCAGCAGTCGCGCCGATCCCGACGATGACCGTTGACTCCGCTGGAAATCGGGGGACCCATCCCTCAGACACGGACCGACTCGATAGAAGACGGGCTGGCTCCTGCATCTCAAGACGGGTCCCCACGTCACCGGGCGAGTACCACGGCTCCTGATCGCCCTGCAGGGCCTCGAACTCGCTAGACGGTGGGGTCGTGCCGGTCTTGACTGACTCGACGCATCGGCGGAGCGGCAGCCGTGCCCAATCGCCGACCGTCAACGTTAATGCCTCCAATCGAAGTCGCTGGTCAAGCAGTTCGATGAGGCGGCGCTTCTTGGAGATGAGGGCGTCGATGCGGGCCGTCTCGGTGTCGAGGAAGTCGGCGATCGCTCGCTGCGCTAGCGCCGTTGGCAAGGGGACCCGCTCGCGGTAAGCGACCTCACGGCTGAGGCCCGGCACGCCAACGTCCTGGGACAGGGAGTCGAGTCCGACAGTGTCCAGGGCGTACATCAGCCAGCGCAGGTTGTGCGAAGTCAGCGAAGCATCGACGAAGTATGTCGTGTCGATCGCGAAGACAGGCTGCTCGCTGAAGTTGACCTTCCCGTACGACCCCTTCCGACCGATGACGAGGACCGGCCCAGCGGTGTTCGCTCGGTCATGCGTTCCGACGACACCGTTTGATCCATACACACGAACTGCGCCGTCAGACCGGACGTCCGCACCGAGGGAGTCGCCGTACGCGAATCGGGCAATGTGGCGGATCTGAACCCGGGGCCACCCGTTCACTCCGTGACCTCCCGCAGGAGGGCCTGGATCTCTGACTCGAGCTGCTTGATCTCGGCGTCGATCTCGGCGAGGGGGCGGGGTGGGACGTATTTGTAGAAGTGGCGGGTGAGCGGGATCTCGTAGCCGACCTTCGTCTTGGAGTGGTCGACCCAGGCGTCGGGGACGTAGGGGAGCACTTCGGCTTCGACATAGTGGTCAATCGCGCTGCGGTACTCGCCCGACTCCAGCCGGCCGGTGACGGCGGCCTCGAAGGTGACCGGCACCGCGGGCAGCGGGACGTTTTCCTGGTCGCGCAGGTCGGGGTCGGGCTCCGGCTTGCCGCGCTTCGTGACGATCGGGTCGTCCTCGTCGCGCACGGTCAGCGCGCTCAGCACGGCCTTCTCGATCCGCTTGGCGTTGCCGGTCATGCCTGCCGCAAGGTCGCGGACGCGGTCGCGCAGGTCCTTGGAGTCGTACGGGTGTCGCTCGCCCTTCCACGTCTGCAGCGAGTCGAGCAGCGACGCCCGATCGTCCTCGTCCAGCGCGGCGATCGCCTTGTCGGCCTCGACCGCGGCGACGGTGTCGTCGTCGACCTCGTAGTGGACCCGCAGCGGTCGCTCGACGGTGATGCGCATGAAGCCGAAGCTCTCGTTGGGGAGGATCTTCACCCGGTCGCCCTCAGCGTGGTCGGCGTAGAGGCGGGTGATGTCGGCGGTCTGCTCGCCGCTGATCTCCTTACGCTTCTCGCCGAGGCTCTTGCGCATCTTGACGAACGACTCGCGGGCGTCGATCAACTGGACCGTTCCCCGGCGCTCGGGCGTCTTGCGGTTCGTGACGATCCAGAAGTAGGTGGAGATCCCGGTGTTGTAGAAGAGCTGGTCGGGCAGGGCAACTATGGCGTCGAGCCAGTCGTTCTCGATGATCCAACGGCGGATCTCCGACTCGCCCGATCCGGCCGCGCCGGTGAACAGAGGCGAGCCGTTGAAGACGATGGCCAGCCGCGAGCCGCCCGCCTTGACGGGCTTCATCTTGGAGATCATGTGCTGGAGGAACAGGAGCGAGCCGTCGTTGATGCGCGGCAGCCCGGCTCCGAAGCGCCCCGCGAAGCCCTTCGTGTCGGCCTCGTCCCTTACGGCCTTGTCGACCTTCTTCCACTCGACCCCGAACGGCGGGTTGGCGAGGAGGTAGTCGAAGTGCTCGCCAGCGAAGCCGTCCTCGGAGAAGGAGTTGCCGTAGGCGATGTGGGAGGCGTCCTGGCCCTTGAGCATCATGTCGGCCCGACAGGTGGCGTAGGTCTCGGCGTTGAGCTCCTGGCCGTAGACCTCGAGCCGCGCCGAGGGGTTGAGGTGGCGCAGGTGGTCCTCGGCCACCGAGAGCATCCCGCCGGTGCCACACGCAGGGTCGAAAAGGGTGCGCTTGACGCCAGGCTTGGTGAGCACCTCGCCGTCCTCGGCGAAGAGCAGGTTCACCATCAACCGGATCACCTCGCGGGGCGTGAAGTGCTCACCGGCCGTCTCGTTGGAGAGCTCGGAGAAGCGCCTGATGAGCTCCTCGTATAGGTAGCCCATCTCCAGGTTGGAGACGGCGTCGGGGTGCAGGTCGAGATCGACGAAGCGGCCGACGACCACGTAGAGGAGGTTGGAGCGGTCGAGCCGGTCGATCTGGGTGTCGAAGTCGAAGTGTTCGAGGATGTCGCGGGCCGAGGTGGAGAACCCGGCCATGTAGGCGCGCAGGTTGTCGGCGATCGTGGCCGGGTCGTCGAGCAGGCGGCGCAGGTCGAGCGGGCTGGTGTTGTAGAACTGCTCGCCCGATGCCTGGCACAGCACCGGCTCGACGTTCTCGACCTTGCCGGCCAGCCG
>JBPCMH010000052.1:0-5964 GCA_051002495.1 Acidimicrobiales bacterium | reverse complement strand
GCCCATGATCATGGGCGCCAACATCGGCACCACGGTCACCAACACGCTCGCGTCGCTCGGCCACCTGCGGCGGCCCAACGAGTTTCGTCCCGCGTTCGCGGCGGCGACCGTGCACGACTTTTTCAATATCATCTCTGTGGCCGTCCTGCTCCCGCTCGAGTTGGCGACGGGCGTGCTGTCCTCGACCGCTCACTGGCTGACCGAGCGACTCGTCGGCACCGGTGGCGCGACCTACAAGAGCCCGATAAAACAGGCGGTCAAGACGCCAGTTGGTTGGATCGAGGACGGCTTCGACCGGCTCGGCGTCGGCGGCAACGTCCTCGGCATTTTCCTGCTGATTGTCGGCCTAGCGCTCATCTTCCTGGCGCTGGGCTTCATCACCAAGAACATGCGCGTGCTCATCGCCGACCGGGTGGAGCGGTCGCTCAACACCATGTTGAGCAAGGGAGCAGGACTCCCGGCGATCGCGCTTGGAATCGTCATCACCGTGGCGGTGCAGTCCTCCAGCATCACCACCTCGATCATGATCCCGCTCGCCGCAGCTGGTGTGCTCTCACTGCGCAACGCCTATCCCGTCACCCTGGGCGCCAACGTCGGCACCACGATCAGCGCGTTGTTGGCGTCGCTGGCGACGAACCGCCCCGAGGCGCTGACCGTCGCGCTCGTCCACACCCTCTTCAACCTGGCTGGAATCGCCCTGCTGTACCCGATCCCGGCGTTACGAAATGTCCCGATCAAGTTGGCTGAGCGAGTAGCCGACATCGCGTCGCGGCGCCGTTCGGCAGTGCTGGGCTATGTCCTCCTACTATTCATTGCCGTCCCCGCGGTTGGGGTAGCCGTCCTCCGGTAAGGAGACCGAGCACATGGTCCTGAAGTTCTTCCAGAGCAAAGAGACGGCGCTCGATCACATCGGGCACCAGGTCGTGGGCATGATCGGCAGTTGCCGCCACAGCTTCGACTTGGCCATGAGCGCGTTCGTCACCGACGCCGACATCACCCCGATCGGTGCCGAGGTCAGGTCGACCGACCGCGAGATCAACGGGGTCGAGGAGACGGTGAGGCGCGAGTTGGTCGTGCACATGGCGGTGACCGGCAGCAGCGACGTCGGCACCGTTCTCGGTTTCTTGCTCATGGTAAAGAAGCTCGAACGGGTCGGCGATCAAGCCAAGAACGTCTTCGACCTCGCGGCGGAGGGAGTGCGCTTCAGTGGCGCACCCGACTACGAGCGGTTCGTCGACTTCCGCAACAGGGTGTCGACCACCTTCGCCGACGCGGTCGCCATTCTCGGCAACCCTGACGAGGTCGATCCGGCCCCCATGGTCTCCCGGTCGCAAGAACTCATGGACACATTCGACGAGCTCGTCAACGAGCTCATCCACTCGAACGAGCCGGGCTCATTTGCTGTGCCGCGGGCCATGCTCTTCCGCTACCTCAAGCGGATCGTCGCCAACTTGGTAGGCGTGGTCACCACCATGACCGAAGGCGTCGACCGCACCGGTGATGACGTCGACGAATAGCAAGTTCCCACGTGCGCGACAGCTGCGGACCGACCATCCTGGGGGTCATGGCTGCGCTGCCGGGGGGCGTCGTAACGTTCCTCTTTACCGACATCGAGGGCTCCACTCGCCTGTTCAAGGAGCTCGGCACGCGCTATCGCGAGTTGCTCACCGCGCACCGCGACATCCTGCGCGGGGCGTTCGCGGCGCATGATGGGGTCGAAGTAGGCACGGAGGGCGACGGCTTTTTCGTGGCCTTTGCCTCTGCCGCCGACGCGGTCGCCGCATGTCTCGACGGCCAACTCGCCCTGCAAATCCACCCCTGGCCGGAAGACGGCAGGGTCGCCGTGCGGATGGGGCTGCACACCGGAGAAGCCCACCCGGTGGACGGCGACTACATCTCTATCGCCGTGCACCAGGCCGCCCGCGTCGCAGGCAGCGGCCACGGCGGCCAAGTGGTGATCTCCCCCGTTACCGCCAGCCTGGCGACCGAGAATCTCCCGGCTGGAGCCGACCTCCTGGAACTGGGGGCCTTCGGGCTGAAGGACTTCGAAGAGCCGCAGCGACTCTTCCAGCTGACGCACTCCGATTTGCCGAGTGACTTCCCGCCCCTAAAGGCCGACTCCGGCCAAGGGCACAACCTGCCCAGGCCCCGCACGGCCCTGTTTGGTCGCAGCGCCGAGTTGCATGAGCTCGAGGAGATGGTGCGGGAGGCCCAACTGGTCACCCTGGTCGGACCCGGAGGCGTGGGTAAGACGCGGCTCGCTGTCGAGTTGGGGCGCCGCCTGATCGGCGCATTCGAGGACGGCGTGTGGCTAACTGAGTTGGCCGTGTCTTCAGGCGAGCCCGCCGCGGTTGCCGCTCTCGCGTCCGCCTTGAACTGCCCGGCCCGCCCGGGACTGGCCCCGCTTGCGTCGCTTTGTCAGGGGCTCCGGGACCGGCGGTTGCTCGTCGTGCTCGACAACTGCGAACACCTCACCGACTCCGTCGCCAACATCGTCGATCAGCTACTGGAGGACGCACCGGGAGTCACGGTGCTCGCAACCAGCCGCGAGCCTCTAGGGATCGACGGCGAGCGGGTGTGGGCCGTGCCCGCACTCTCGGCCGCCGGCCCGGACGAGAAGGACGGTTCGGGAGCGAGCCCGGCCGTGCAGCTGTTCGCCGATAGGGCTCGCACCGCGGGCGGCGCGATCGAAGGGTCCGACGCCAACATTGAGATGATTGGCCGCATCTGCTCGGAGCTTGACGGGTTGCCGCTTGCCATCGAATTGGCCGCGGCGCGCACGAAGATTCTGTCGCTCGAGCAGATCCTGGAGCGCATCGGTTCGCGGCTTGCGCTGCTTGGTCGCACCCGCGGGAGGGCACCCGATCGGCAAAGCACGCTGCGGGGGGCGATCGCATGGAGCTTCGACCTCTTGGACGAGGACGAACAAGCGGTCTTTCGGCGTCTCGCCGTATTCGCCGGAAGCTTCACACTGGGTGCGGCGGAGGCTGCCGTCGACGCGTCCATGGCGGCGTCAACGATCGACATCATCGAATCCCTCGTCGAGAAAAGCCTTGTGACCGCCAATCGCGGGCGCTTCAGTCTCCTCGAAACCATCCGAGAGTTCGCCACCGAACAGCTTGTTGCATGCGGCGAGGAACACACCGCAAGGGGGCAGCAATCGGAGTACATGGCAGAGCGAGCCACCACAGTTGGCTGGAGAGCCAGGCATTCAGACTTCGACGTGCTGGTCGAGATGGACGCCGACGCAGACAACTATTGCCTGGCGTTTGACTGGGCGGAGCGGCACGCCCGGTGGGATCTGTGCGATGCCCTGATTCGCGGTCTTTGGTATTGGTGGGTTCGCCGGGGCGAGGCCCAACGGTGGTACCGCCGGGCGAGGGCAGTCGTTGACGCACCATTCTCGCCGACTGCGTTCTGCATCGAGGTGACCGGTGAACTTGCTCGATTCGCGGCCGAACTCCACGACGCGGTGGTTCTAAAGGAGCGCGCGATCAAAGCATTCGAGCGCGACGGTGGGACCACCCCAGCAACGGTGTACACCGACCTGGCCGAGATCTACGTCGAGCTGGGCGACCTTGACCGAGCCGACGCCGCAGCCATGCGCGGGCTTGAGCTCCGCAGGAATGAGGGCCAGTCCTTTGGTCTCGCGCACGCGCAGACTCCATTGGTGATGGTCGCACTGGCCCGGCACGACTTCGAGCGGGCGGTTCGCCTGTCGGAGAAAACAATGCAGGCCTTTGAGGTATTCAACATGCTGCTCGATCTGGCCGAAGCGCAGTTGCTCTCCGCCGCCGCCCATCGGGGCCTGGGGAACCGAGACCGCGCGATCGAACTCGTGGTGTCTGCGCTCGGGCACGCGAGCAGACTCGACGACCACTCGCTCCGGATCGAGGGCCTCGAACAGGCGGCAGCCTTGCACTCGCTTATGGGCGACCACGAGCTTGCTCTACGCGCCCTAGCCGCGGCCCGAAAGGGACGCGACGAGTCGAGCTTCACGTTCCGGACCGACGAGTCCGCACTTGAGATGACGCGAGCACACCTTGACCCCGCGACCGTCGATGCACTCCTGGACACCGCAGCCGCAGCCCCGTTGCGCGAGGCCGTCGAGCGCTCACTGGCCGCGCTCAGCGACGAATAGAGCGGGACAGCCCAACTCCGTGACCGGTGCTGATAGCCGACAACTTAGAAGCCCTTGCACTTAGATGGGGCGGTGACCGCTGGCCAGGTGATCGTGCTGAACGGCGCGCCGCGATCGGGCAAGACGTCGATCGCCTCCGCAATACAGGCTGGCCCTGGCGAGTGGATGGCGTTCGGCGTCGACCTTTTGCGTGCTGCGACGCCTCCGGCCCTCCAACCGGGGATCGGCCTTCGACCGGGAGGCGAGCGCCCCGATCTGGAGGACTTTGTCGTCGCCTCCTACCTGTCGCTTTACGACTCGGTGGCGGCTCACGCGGTGCGCGGGCTGAGCGTCGTCGTCGACGTCGGGCATCACGACGACTACTCGCGACCGCTGCGGATCCTCGAAACGGTGGCCCCGACGCTGGCGAGGCTCGGCGCGCTGTTCGTCAGCATCAGTTGCCCCCTTGAAGCGCTGATGCACCGGCGCCACGCCACGGGTTGGTCAGAGCAGCCCTTCACGGAGGGATCCGAGATCCCGACCAATGTGGAGCGCTGGAGCACAGCGGTCCACGACCCGGGCATCTACGACCTGGAGATCGACACGTCGGGTACGACGCCAGAGAACGCGGCGGCCACGATTCGAGCTCGACTGGATGGCAACCCGCCGACCGCGTTCGCCATCTTGGCCCGAGCAGATCCGCGTCCCGAGCGCTGAATAGCGGCGACTCCGCCTTCAAGTGTGCCGTGCCCACACCGCGTACAGCGGATCTCCCCTCGCTGCGAGCGGGGTGCGCAACTCGGTCGTCGCTGGTTCGTAACAGCCGGACAACTCGAAGTAGCGGGACACGATCTGGCCATGTCCCCGGTCGTCAGTGGCCAGCCATCCGCGTATTGCCTTGGTGGGGAACAACCGGTTCGAGAACGTGCAGACGAACAGGCCTCCCGGTCGCATCACCCGGCCGACCTCGGCGAAGACTTCGACGGGCCGGGTCAGGTAGTCGACCGACACACAGCACACGACGCCATCGAAGCTCCCATCGTCGAAGGGCAGCACCGGGTCGGTGTTCAGGTCGTGCACGACCCGCACACCAGCCCGGGCGTTGGCGTCGAGTTCCGCTGCGTTCATGCCGAGCACGGTGAGGTGAGCGGGCTTGGCTCGGAAGTGCGAGATCCAAGACGACATGAGATCGAGCACCTCCCCATCGAGACCAAGTTCGTCGTAGAGGGCGCCGACCGCGGCGATCGCCGCGTCATCGATATGGGTGACCAAGCGGGAGGGAACGTAGAAGGCGCCATCCGGCTGTTCATCAGCCCGGTCGAAGAAGCCGGCCGGGAACGCGTCGGTGCTCGAGGGCATTCCCCATTCCTAGCGCTCGGTCCCGGCTGACCGCGCGCCACAGGCACCGCGACCGTCCCCTCGGTTACGTTGTGCGGATGCCGATCGCTCTGACTGATGACCACCGGTCCCTCGCCGAGACTGTGGGCGACTTTCTTCGCAAGCACGACTCGCGTGCCGCGGCGCGCGCCCTGTTGGAATCGGCTGAGGAGCCGCTTCCTTCGTTCTGGAAGGAACTGACCAGCCTCGGCTGGTTGGGGCTCCACATCGATGAGGAGTACGGCGGCTCCGGCTACGGCCTACCCGAACTGGTCGTGGTCGTCGAGGAGACGGGGCGGGGCATCGCGCCCGGGCCCTTCGTGCCGACGGTGACGGCCAGCGCCATCATCGCCGCCACCGGCGACGATGCCACCCGCAAGCAACTGCTACCCGGACTAGCCGACGGCTCCACGTTCGGTGCGGTCGCCCTCGGCGGGTCGGTGGAGTCTCGTGATGGGGCCCTGACC
>JBPCMH010000051.1:0-6525 GCA_051002495.1 Acidimicrobiales bacterium | reverse complement strand
CGCGAGCACCGCCACCTCGACTACGACAAGGCGGCCAGCGCCATCTTCACCGAGCCCGAGATCGCGGATGTTGGTCTGGCCGAAGCAGAAGCCTTCGCCATCGGCCGCAAGACCCGGGTGACCAAGGTGCCGTTCGCGTCTTCGGCTAAGGCCCACATCGAGGGCGATACGAGAGGGTTCGTCAAGATCCTGAGCGACCCGGCGACAGGGCAGGTGCTCGGTGGATCGATCGTGGGCCGCAACGCGGCTGAACTCATCTCGGTGATCGCGCTCGCCGTGACCGCCAACCTCAAGGTGACCGACATCGTGGAGAGCCTGCTTGTCCACCCTGCCCTGGCCGAAGCCCTTGCCGAAGCGGCTGAGTAGGGCGAGGTCGACGGTGGCAGTGGCGGCCGCGTTGGCGATGGTGCTTTCGGCGTGCGTGACATCTGGAGAGTCCACCGCCCCGTCAGATTCTGCGGCGTCATCGCAACAACCGGGGAACGTGTCGGGCCAGGCGCCAACGATGGTCATCGTTGGTGATATCGCGTGCGAGCCGGACCGCCCGGTCACCGCGGTCGAGTGCCAGCACGAGGCGACCGCAGCCCTGGTCGATCAGCTGAACCCAGACGTCATCGCCCTGGCCGGCGATGTGCAGTACGACCGGGGCGAGACGGCCAACTTCAAGGCGTCGTTCGACCGGACCTGGGGTCGCTTCGCCGACCGGCTTCGGCCCGCGCCGGGCAACCACGACTTCGCCACGCCTGGAGGAGCCGGTTACTTCGACTACTTCGCGTCCCGAGGCGTGTCAGCGGGTGACCGCGGTAAAGGGTGGTACCGCTACCAGGTGGGTGCGTGGGAAGTCTTCGCGCTGAACTCCAACTGCGCGCTTGTCGGCTGCGACGAGGGCTCTGAGCAACTTGCGTGGCTCACCGGCGAACTGGCTGCCTCGACCGCCGCCTGCACCTTGGCCTACTGGCACCACCCCCGGTTCTCGTCCGGTCTCCCCGGGGACAGCCTCGCGGTCGCTCCGCTTTTCGAAGCGCTCCACGCGGCCGGCGCTGACGTCGTCGTCAGTGGCCACGATCATGACCATGAGCGGTTCGGCCCCCGCCTCCCGACCGGAGCGCTCGACCAACAGGACGGGATCAGGCAGTTCGTTGTCGGCACCGGGGGACGCAGCCTCTATCCAATCCCTGTCGTCCACGGCCTGAGCGAAGCTCGCGTGGTCAACGAGTTCGGTGTCGTCGAGCTGACCCTGTCGCCCGGTTCGTACCGGTGGCGTTTCGTCGGGCTCGGAACGGGGAGCGACGAGGGCGAGGCTCCGTGCCGGTGAGCGACGCGGTGCAGGCTGTCACCGGGTTGCTCCGACACCACGACGGGGTTGACCCGCTGCTGATCGGCGTCGACGGAGCGAGTGGCGCGGGCAAGTCAACCCTGGCCGACGCACTCGTCGCGGAGTTGGGTGGCGCAATCGTCCACCTCGACGACTTCTACCGCCCGATGGAGGCCGACCGGCGGGCTGCGCTCGATCCGCAAGCGGGCTTCGAGCTCTATTTCGATTGGCAGCGACTCATTGGTGAAGCCCTCGACCCGCTGGTTCTCGGCGAGCCAGCAGTGTTCCGGCGATTCGACTGGCAACTCGACGCGCTGGGCGACGACGTGGTGGCCGTCGATCCCAGCGGGGTCATCGTGGTAGAGGGTGTGTATGCCCACCGGCCGCAGCTGCGGGGCTACTACGACATCGCGGTGTTCGTCGACACTCCCGCACCTGTTCGTCGCCAGCGGTGTGAGGTCCGCACTGATACGCCAGATTGGATGGAGCGGTGGGCCGCGGCCGAGGACTGGTATCTGTCGAACGCCGATCCTCGTCCTGGCGCGGACCTCGTCGTCACCGGTCGCTGAACGCGTCCAGGTAAGCCCGCGCGGTCCCTCAGTGGGGGAGCCGGCTCAGTCGGTGACCCGCGTGCCGTCCATGAGGCGAGCGCGGGTTTGGTCGTCGAGCGCGGCGTCAACGGCCGTCCACGCCATTGTCGTGGCGCCGGTGATCAACGCGGCGTCGGCCGGTGGGGTGGCGCAGAACGCGGCGAACTCCGGTTGGTGGTTCGACACCGGGTAGCAATCAAGGCCAAGCATCGGGTGGATCGTGGGAATGGCCAAGGAGATGTTTGCCATGTCGGTTGAGCCGGCCAATCCTCTCTGAGCAGCCTCCATAGGGAAGCTCCGTCCGAGTTCCTCGGCGTTGGCCCGATACAGGTCGCGCAGCACCCGGTCGTCTCGCATCTCCGAATACGGTGGGCTCTGTGGCTCGACGCGGTGCTCGCAACCGGTGGCCAGGGCCCCCGCTTGGAAACACCGCTCGACCCTGGGCTGCAGCTCGGCCAGCAGTTCCAGTGTGCGCTCCCGGATGTACCACTTGCCGGAGGTGTGGGCCGGGACGATGTTGGGAGCATCCCCGCCCTTGGTCACGATGCCGTGGATGCGCGCGTCGGGAGAGATGTGTTGGCGCAGGAGGCCGATGGCGGTTTGGGCCACTGTCAGCGCGTCGGCGGCGTTGACGCCAAGCTGGGGGAAGGCCGACGCATGGGCTTCTTTGCCGGTGTAGTGCACGTCGACGTGGGCCACGGCGAGGCACGGCATGCGGTCCATCTCGTGCGGGGCAGGGTGCACCATCATCGCCGCGTGCACACCGTCGAACGCGCCCCGCTCGAGCATGAGGATCTTTCCTCCGCCGCCTTCCTCCGCCGGTGTTCCGAGCACCTTCACGGTGATGCCCAGGTCGTCGGCGATCGGGGCCAGAGCGAGGGCGGCACCGACAGCGGCGGACGCGATCACGTTGTGTCCGCACGCGTGGCCGATGCCCGGCAGCGCGTCGTACTCGGCGCAGATGCCGATGACGAGCGGCCCCGACCCGGCCGTGGCGATGAAGGCGGTCGGCAGATCAGCCACACCCGCGTCCACGGTAAAGCCCGCTTCGTCGAGCATCTCGGCGCACCACCTCGACGATTGCTCCTCCTCAAAGGCCAGTTCGGGATGGGCGTGCAGCCGATGACTCAGATCAATCAGGTCATCGCCGCGGCCCTCCACGGCGGCACGGGTGGCGTTCTTCAGGTCAGGCATCGGCTGCAACGCTAGCCACACGGGTACTGCCCCGCCGCTGGCGCTATTCGATGATGGCGACGATGTCGCCCGCACCGACCGTCTGGCCCGGCTCGACCTTGATCTCGGCGATGGTGCCGGCCTTGGCGGCGTTGATGTGGTTCTCCATCTTCATCGCCTCAAGGATGCACAGCGCCTGACCGGCCTCGACCGTGTCACCCACGGCGACGAGCACCTTCACGATGGTCCCCTGCATCGGCACGGTGACCGTTCCGCTCCCCGCGGCAGCCGCACCGCTGCCGCCCCCGGCGCGGGGCCGGCCCTTGCGTCCCGTCGTGCTGCCCGCAGTGCCGACCACGACCGCTTGCGGTTCCGGAACCCACATCTTGACCTTGAAACGGCGTCCGTCGACTTCGACGTCAATATCGCGTTGCACCCTGCGCTCGCCGTCTTCGTCTTCTTCGCTCGCGGTATCAGACGGTGTAGATGAGACATCGCTCAGATCGAGCGTGTCCTCGACCCATTTGGTGGAGTGCTCGCCGGCGATGAAGTCGGGGTGAGACAGGATGGCGAGATGGGCAGGGATGGTGGTGGCGATACCGTCGATTTCGAGCTCCTCGAGTGCACGGATGAGGCGTCGGCGGGCGTGCTCCCGGTCCTCGCCCCACACGATGAGCTTGGCCACCAGGTTGTCGTAGAACTGGCTGACGGTGTCGCCTTCGTCATAACCAGCGTCGACGCGTACGCCGTATCCATCGGGACGACGGAAGCGAGTGATCGGGCCGGGCGACGGCAAGAACTTCCCGCCGGCCGGATCCTCGGCGTTGATCCGTGCCTCCATGGCATGGCCCCGCCGTCGGGCGAGGATGTCTTCCTGGCCGTAGGGGAGTGGCTCGCCGGCGGCAACCCGCAACTGCAGCTCAACCAGGTCGATGCCGATGACCAACTCGGTGACCGGGTGCTCGACCTGCAAGCGGGTGTTCATCTCGAGGAAGTAGAACTCGCCGTCCTGGAAGAGGAACTCGACGGTGCCGGCGTTCACGTACCCGCAGGCCTTGGCCACCTTGACCGCAGCCTCACCCATCGCCGCCCGAATCTCCTCGGGGAACTCGGGGGCCGGGCTCTCCTCGATGAGCTTCTGGTGGCGGCGCTGGCATGAGCAGTCGCGCTCGCCGAGCCAGAGTGTGTTGCCCTGGGTATCGGCGAACACCTGCATCTCGATATGGCGGGGCCACGTGAGGTAGCGCTCCACGTAGCACTCGTCGCGTCCGAACCCCTTCAAGGATTCGCTTTGGGCTGACTCCAGCGCGCTGGCCGCGTCCTCCGGCTTGTGGACGACGCGCATGCCTCGGCCGCCTCCGCCGAAGGCCGCCTTGATGGCCACCGGCCAGCCGTGGCTCTCTCCAAACTCGATGACCTGGTCGCCGCTGGTCAGCACCTCGTTTTTGCCAGGTACGCCGGACACGCCTGCAGCCTCAGCAGCCTCGCGGCTGGAGATCTTGTCGCCCATGACTTCGATGGCCTCGGGCGGGGGACCGATGAAGGTGACGCCGAGATCGGTGATGGCCCGGGCGAAGTCGGTGTTCTCGGAGAAGAATCCGTAGCCAGGGTGGACCGCCTCGGCCCCGGAGCGCTGGATCACCTCGAGAAGCTTCTCGGTGTTGAGGTAGGACTCGGCCGCGGTCTGACCACCGAGGGCGTAGGCCTCATCGGCGAGGCGCACATGCAGCGCCTCACGGTCGAGGTCGGAGTAGACGGCGACGGTGGCGATACCGAGTTCGCGGCATGTGCGAATGACGCGAACGGCGATCTCGCCCCGGTTGGCGATGAGGACCTTGGAGAACATGGCGGGGCTTATTGTGGTGCATCGACTGGGATATCCGCAGATTCGCTGAGATCGACTCAACCAACACCTGGCTTCTGGGCCGGGCCCGGGCTGGCGCGCCGGAGGGTCTGGTGGCCGTCGCCGACCACCAAAGTGCAGGTCGCGGGCGTCTCGGACGGGTGTGGGAGGCACCGCCGGCGGCCAACCTGTTGGTCTCGGTGTTGCTCCGCCCGAAAGGGCTGCCTCCGGAGCGTCGACACCTGGTGGTGGCCTGTGTGGCGCTTGCCGCCCGGCAGGCGTGCCTCGGCCTCGCCGGGGTTGAGGTCGACCTGAAGTGGCCGAACGATCTGCTCGTGGGTGGCGCCAAACTGGCCGGCATCCTGGCCGAGTCCGACGGTGATGCGGTGGTGGTCGGCATGGGACTGAACGTCGGCTGGGCCCCGCCCGGGGCGTGCTCGTTGGCGGCACTGTCCGAGAACCCCGACTCCGGGTCGCCGGTCAGCGGGTCGCCGGTCAGCGGGTCGCCGGTCAGCCCGTCCACCGTGCTCGACGCTGTCCTGGAAGGGTTGGCGACCCGATACGAGTCAGGGGACTGGGACGCGGTGGCGGCGGACTACCGCCGAGCCTGCGTGACCGTGGGGACCGAGGTCAGGGTCGAGTTGGCCGATGAGACCTTCACCGGCACCGCGGCCGACATCAACGACGACGGCCACCTCCTCGTGGACACCGCCGCGTGCATCCGCACCGTCACCGTCGGCGACGTCGTCCACCTCCGCTAGCTCGCCCCTTCCGCTCACGTCGGCCCTTCCGCTCCCACTGGCCCCTTCCGTTCCCACTGGCCCTTCCGCTCACGTCGGCCCTTCCGCCTACGTCGGCCCGGGGGTACGGTCGGAACGCGCACCAGCGCGTTGTGCCCTTTCGCCTCCCCCCAAGTCCCCGCCGTTTGTGAAGCCTCGCCGCCAGATATGGCGGAATTCCTTCACAGACGCCCGGATCGGGAAGGTGATCCTGTGGAGTTCCGCCACCTCGCCGAGATTGCGGCCCGGCAGCACGGCATTGTGACGATTGCGGACTGCCGCATGTGTGGCATCCCCGATCGGACCGTGCAGCGTTGGGCGAATGATGGCCGCCTTATCCGGCCCCATGACGGTGTCTTCCAGATCGCCGGAGCCCCAGACTCGGTCGAGGCAGGGATCTACGCCGCGATTCGAGCAGCGGGTGATGGAGCCGCTGCCTCGCACCGCGCCGCGGCCTACTTGTGGGGTTTGTCGGAGGACGTGCCAATCCCAGAGATCACGGTGCCGTACGAACGCGCCGTCGTGCTCGATGGGGTGGCAGTTCACCGGTCGCGCGACCTGGATGGCGCCCGTCTATCGATTCGGCGGGCGATCCTTGTGACGGATCCAATGCGGACCCTCATCGACTGTGGCGCGGTCGTCGGCCGCGGCGCCGTCGAGGACATGCTCGATACAGGGCTGGCTCGCCAGCTGTTCTCGCACGCGGCCATGGAGTGCGCCTACCCGAAGGTGGCCCGCCCCGATCGCCACGGTTCTGGGACACTGCGTCGAATCCTGGATACGCGTGCCCTCGGGGCGGCCCGCGCCGACAGCCTGCTCGAGCCC
>JBPCMH010000050.1:0-13533 GCA_051002495.1 Acidimicrobiales bacterium | reverse complement strand
GATCAGCGCCGAGGGTCCTGGTGTTGTCGACCTCTTCGCCTCGGCCGATGCACCATTCGACGACCACGGGATGCAGGCCAGCATCCTGGGTCTCTGCACGTTTGACGCCACCTCTGTCACGCCAACGCTGCTTGGCTTTGTCCACCCGCACGGCAGTTGGATCGACTGGCGCGACCAACCGGTGGCCTAGAACGTGCGACGCCGCCAGCCATCGGCGTAGCGCAACCGGCGCTTCAGTTGCTCGACGGTGGCCTCCGTTATGCGGGTGATGCCCGACATCCGGTTGAGCTCAGCGTTCACCTGGGCATGAGTCTGCTTTGTCGCTCGAGCGATGTCGCGCGCCCGGTCGGCGTTGGCCAACCTGAGCATCTCCTTCTGCTCGCGTCGGGTGCGGCCGTCTCCGCCACCATCGGCGTCGTGAACCAGCACCCCCCACGGCAGCGGCGGAAGATCGAGGACTAACGCGTCGTCGTCGACGTCGATGCCATCCCATGGGGCCTCGTCGGTGATCCAGTCCGGACCATCGGTCTCGCCCAGCGGTGTGGCGGAGATGACCGCGAACAGCGACATCTGCTCCTCGTCACCCGGCATCAGTTCGCGCTCCACCTGTGCCCTCTCCATCACCCTCTCCCGGCTCAACGAGTGCCGGCGCTGCTCAGCCAGTGCGAACGCTCGGGCCCGGAGCCGCGGGTCGTCAGGGATGAACAGATACGACCGCTGCCCCGGCACACCGCGCACCCACCGCACCAACCGACCGACCGCCTGCCGGAAGAACAGCTCTGTCGTGGTCGTCGTGGCAAAGACGCCAACTCGAAGCCGGGGGATGTCGACGCCCTCGGAGACCATGCGGACGGCAACGATCCACGGTTGGGTGCCGGTGGCGAAGGAGGTGATCAAGCTGGAGGCGTCAGGATCGTCGGAGGTGGCCACCACTGCTTGCACGCCGAGGCGTCCCCGCAGCAGCCCGGCAATCCCCTTCGCATGCTCTTGATCGGTGGCGATGATCAACCCACCGGCATCAGGTTGGCTCCGCCGAATCTCGACGAGGCGTTGGTGGGCCTGGGCCAACACCGTCGGCAACCAGTCGCCTTCAACGGACAGTGCGGTCCGCAGCCGCTGGTTGGCCCGCACGTGATCGAGTGCGTCGTCGAAAGAATGGGAGTGGTGCGACCCATCCGGTGCAGTCCACTCCATGTGCCCATCCAGCCTCGGAAAGTAGACGGGTCGAACGACGCCGCCGTCATGCAGCGCGTCGCCGTAGCCGTATTCGAAATCGGCCACCGCCTGCTCGGTGTCGTCATAGTGAACGAACGGGATGGGGCTGGTGTCGGAACGGAACGGAGTGCCGGACAAAGACAGACGCTGGGTGGCGGGCTCGAATGCCTCCCGCACCGCGTCGCCCCAGGCCCGATCGTCGGCCGCGTGGTGGATCTCGTCAAACACCACGAACGCGTTCGGGCACAAGGCCCGGAGCACCGCCGCGCTCGTAGCCACCTGTTGGTAGGTCGTCACGATGCCGTGCATGTCGCGGGGGAGCGCGCCGTCGGCCGCGGCCCACGACGGGTCGAGGTGGAGATCGAACGTGGCTGCTGCCTTGGCCCACTGAAGTTTGAGGTGCTGGGTTGGGGCCACGACCACGAGCCGTTTGGCTTGACCGGCGGCGATCGCCTGGCGGGCCGCGGTGAGCGCAAAGGTCGTCTTGCCCGCGCCAGGCGTCGCCACGGCCAGAAAGTCGGCGTGGGGCGAGGCGGCGAGCCGCTCGAGGGCGGTCTTCTGCCAGCGGCGGAGGATGACGGATCGGGCCATAGTTCAGTGGAAGGGTGGCACGCCATCAGGGCTCGTCCGAACCACCCGGCAGACTCCCAGGTCAGAGCTCAAACGCCGTTGGTGATCCACTCCTGGATCCCCTCGGCCACGAGTTGCACGGCGATGGCAGCCAGCAGCAGACCGACGACCTTCGACAGCAACTCGATGCCGTTCTCCTTCACGACGCGCGCCAGCACGCCGCTGAACCGCAAAGCCAGCCAACACACGGCCAGCGCACCAAAGAGGGCGCCGATCACCGACAGCGTTGCGCCGAAGGTCTCGGCCTGACGCATGTACACCATCGTCGCCGCGATAGCACCGGGACCGGCAAGGAGCGGCGTGCCCAGCGGCACGAGCGCGATATTGAGCCCTGACGCGGTGCTCGGCGCGTTGTCGTCGCCGGCGTGCTGCAAGAGTTCGAGAGCCACCAGGGCAAGGATCAGGCCGCCTGACACTTGCAACGCCTCCACCGAGATGCCAAGCACGCGGAGGAGTTGCTGGCCAAACACGGCGAAGGCCAGGATCACGACCGTCGCCACGAAGATGGCTTGGCGGCCGGCCCGGTTGCGCTGCGCTCGGTCCATGCGCTTGGTGAGGCTGAGAAAGATCGGGACGTTCCCCAACGGGTCCATGATCACGAGGATGGTGACGAACGTGCGGATCAACAGATCCCAGTCCCAGACGATGTCGCTCATCGGTCCTCAGTCATCAGCCGCATCGCGGTGGCTTTGTCCAAGGCATGCGGACCGGTGGTGAGCCCAGCCAGTCCGGCTTCCGGATCGAGGGACTCGATCGGGAAGTCCGATCCAGCGATGACGTCGACGCCAGCATCGAGCAACAGGTCCCACCGGTAGGCCTCCGGCCAGCGGCCGGCCAGCGCCTCGGTCGCGGCTGGCTCATCGCTGGTTCGGAAGCACGGCTGGATGCAGGCCGTGACGCCGAGGTCGGCCATGCGGGCGATCAGGTCGGTGCGCAACACCTGGGCATGTTCAATGCGCGGCCGCGCCTGTCGGACCCCGGCCGCGCCGCCGTATGCCGACTCGTAGGCATCGAGCACGGTTTCGATGGCCCGATCACCGATGGCGTGGGTGGCCACCGACCACCCTTCGGCGGCTACTCCCTCGACCCGACCAGCCAGTGTCGCTGCGTCCATGAACAACACGCCGTCGTCGTCGGGTCGGTCGGCAAAGGGCTGGCTGCACGCGCAGGTGCGCGGGCCGAGCCAGCCGTCGGCGTAAAACTTCACCCCGATGATCCGAAGCCACTCGTCGTCGCTCCGCAGCGCAGCCATGCGGGTCAGATCCACCGAGCCACTGGCCACCATCACCCGCACCCGGGTCGGAAGGGGACCCACACCTCGCAACTGCTCGACCGCGTCCCAGTGCGCCCAGTCGCGCATGCCCGCCTCGGTGATGCTGACGATGCCCATGTCGGCCGCCTTGGTCAACCACTCCGTCATCGCGGCTGGCAGGTCGGCCACACCGACCGGACCGGCTGCCTCGTCCATGGGCGTCGACCCACGCGCGGCTACCTGCCGGTGGAACGCCTCGATCGATCCGGGGTTGCCGATCTCCCACGGCGGCATGACGCCGGCCGCGACCTGGAGCAGGTGCGTGTGGTGATCGACGAAGCCAGGCATGTCAGGGAGAACGTTCGACGGTGGGCACGGCCTGGCACGGTACCTCCCGACCTCCAGCCACGAGGCTCCCACCCGGGGGAAATGCGCTCGACGGGCCACCCCTGCCCCTCTAACGTTCGCTTCCGTGCGCAACGCCTCCGCCATCGAGATGATGCGGCCCCCCGAGGGCCAGGCGCGTCGCGCCTGTTAGAACGCGTTCGTTCTGGCCCTGGGAGTTCCCGGGGCCCGCAATGGCTGCGGGTGAGCTCAGGGCCTCCAACCTTTTGGAGTTGCCATGACCACCACCTATCTCACCGTCGCCATCCCCTACGTGAATGCCGATCCGCACTTGGGCTACGCATACGAGTTGGTGCAGGCCGACATCTTCGCCCGCTCCCAGCGTGCCGCCGGCCACGACGTCCGCTTCCTCGGCGGCACCGACGACTACTCGCTCAAGAACGTGCTGGCCGCGGAGGCAGCCGGCGTCCCCACCGCTGAGTTCGTGGGCGCACACGCGGCGCGGTTCGCCGCGCTGCGCGACGTGCTTGGCCTTTCGTTTGACGACTACATCCACACCAGCACCGACCCGCGCCACATCCCGGGAGTCGAGCGGCTGTGGCTGGCCGCCGATGCCAACGGCGACCTGTACCGGCGCCGCTACGAAGGTCTGTACTGCGTGGGGTGCGAACAGTTTTACGCCGAAGCCGAGTTGGTCGACGGGTGTTGCCCGGAGCACGGAACGCCCTTAGAACTAGTGGCCGAGGAGAACTGGTTCTTTCGCCTGTCCCGTTATCAGGATCACCTCGAGCAGCTGATAGCCACCGACGCCCTCAGGATTCGCCCTGAGCCCTTTCGACGGGAGGCGCTGGCCTTCATCCGTTCCGGGTTGAACGACATCAGCGTCTCGCGATCGGTCGAGCGGGCCCGGGGTTGGGGTGTGCCCGTCCCCGGTGATCCAAGCCAAGTGGTCTACGTCTGGTTCGACGCCCTGGCCAACTACATCAGCGCCCTCGGTTTCGGCGACGGCGCCAGCGACGGCGAGGGTGCGTTGTATAGAACGTGGTGGCTCGAGGCGGACGAGCGAGTCCACGTGGTCGGCAAGGGGATCCTCCGGTTCCACGCCATCTACTGGCCGGCGTTTCTTGCCTCGGCCGGACAACCCGCTCCCACCCGCATCCAGGTACACCCCTACCTGACCGTCGACGGGCGGAAGCTGTCGAAGTCAGATGGCAGCGCCCTCAGCCCGACGGACGCGGTCACCGAATGTGGCACCGACGCGCTGCGTTGGTTCTTCGCTCGCGACGTGGCCGAGACCACCGACACTGACGTGACCATCGACCGGGTGATCGCTCGGGCCAACGACGACTTGGCCAACGGCATAGGCAACGTCGTCAACCGGATCGTCTCGCTGATCCACCGGTGCTGCGGTGGGGTGGTGCCGGGGCCGCACCGCGAGACCACCGCGACCGAAACGACTCTGGCGGCAGAGACGCCCCCGGGGAACGCTGTCGCCCTGGAGAAAACTGTTGCCGAAGCGATCAGCGAGTTTCGCCTCCGAGATGGAGCGCAACTGATGGTCACCGCGGTGGCTGAGCTCAACCGCGACATCGAGGACACCCAGCCGTGGGCGATCGCCAAGGACCCGAGCCGCCAGGACGAGCTTGAACTCGTGTTGGCGAGCCAGGTCGCGGCGGCGCGCGCCATCGCCTCCGCCATTGAACAAATCGTTCCCACGCTCGCGGCCGCGCTGCACGACCAACTTGGAGGCGGCACCGACCACCTCCCGCCGCCCTCGCCCGTCTTTGCCCGCATCGACGAGTCGGGCTAACACCGATCCGCCGCTCCGGATCCCGGAAGGTGTCATCGCCGACCAGCGCGGCGCGAACCACACTGCCTAGGCTCGTCCCATGGCGGAGAAGGATCACCTTTCGACGATGCTTTCGCAGGTCCTCATCGCGCTCACCACCTGGGTTGGTGGGGCTCGCCAGCGCTCCGGCTGGCCTACCTCGATCGCTTCCGGTGGTCGACTACGGCGACGGCATGCGCACGGAGGTCGTGTTCCCCGACGAGCCCGATCCGACGCCGGCGGACGCCGGTGACAAGTCCCTTCTCACCCTCCTCTCGCGAGCGCTGACCCGCTTCACGGTGGAGTTCGAAGCGAAGTCCGATCTGTCGTTGCCGCACCTCGCCAACATCGTGCGGGTGCTCGACAAGAAGCCCATCTCGGTGAAAGAGCTGCCAGCCCGGGCTGGCGTGTCGAAGCAGGCAATCGACGCATCGATCACGTTCCTCGTCAAGCACGGACTCGTCGACCAGGACGGGAAAGGAGCGAAGGCCATGCTGTCCCTCACCCCAGTCGGATCCGCGGCCTGCAGTCGAGAAGGCCGGCAGACTGAGGCCGTGCTCGCCGATCCCCGAGGCGCCCGCCGCGTTACTCCTCGACGAGTTCGATCAGGGTGCCGACGCTGGTCTTGGGCTGGAGGAAGGCCACTGTGGTGCCGCGGCTGCCCGTGCGGGGGTGTTCGTCGACGACGCGGGCGCCTTCGGTCTTGACGTGCTCGAGCACCGCGGCGCAGTCGGCCACGCGGTAACCGATGTGGTGGATGCCTTCGCCGTTGCGCTCCATGTACTTCGCCAGGGGTGAAGAGTCGGTGTAGGGATGCAGCAACTGGATGTAGGAGTCGGCGACTTTCAGCAGTGCTTCGTCGACGCCATCGCTCTCGATGCGCTCCCGGTGGGCCACTGTCGCCCCGAACATCTTCTGATACCACTCGACGGCGGCGTCGAGATCGGACACGGCGATGCCGACGTGGTCGATCTCGGTCAGGGAACCGGAACCGTCGGCGGGGGGCTCGTGGGAGTGGTCATGTCCGGCGCCCATTACGGCACCAGGCCCTTCACCGCGTCGGGCATGTCCTTGGCCACCCGAACAATGGGGATGCCGGTCTGGGTGTTCTCGTGCATCTCGTGGAAAGCTCGTCCGGCATCTTCGAAGCTGTAGATCTCGGAGTGGATGGTCGGCTTGAACACCTTGCCGTAAAGCTCAGTGGCAGCCGCGCAACCGATCGGCGTCTCGTAGTGGGTGTGGTCGATGGTGACCTGCTTGGCCGACATCAGGGTCGAGTTGTACTCAACCACCTGGCTCAACTGCCATCCGGCGCTGACGTTCACGCCCTGACGGGCAGCGACCGCAAGGCCAGCCGGGAACACCGGCCCGCGGAGCATGTCGCACACGATGTGCATGTTCTCGCCGCCGGTGATGTCGCGAACGTGCTTGCGGAAGTTGCTGACGTCGTCGCGGGTGGCGAACCGGTTGAAGGCCTTCTGGTCGATGCCATCAATCCCGAACTCCTCCAGCGCGGCCCGGCGCTCGGGGCTGCCGGCGCAGAACCAAGCGTTGTGGCCCTCGGCCTTGGCCAACTGCAGGAACAGTTCGCCGACGCCGCCACCGAAACTCATGACGTTGAGCGTCGCCTTGTATTCGCGCGGCACCTTGACCCGGTAGATACCGAGCGCCCGTCGCCACATGTGATATGCCGTCGGCGCTCGCAAGGGCAGGGCGGCGATCTCCCACAGGTTCAGGCCGCAGTCGAGCGGCGCCGGGATGAGCTGCCACTCACCGAGCACGGCCTCCTCGGCGTACCAACCGATCGACTCAGGCTGGTCGTAGGCCCAGATGCGCAGCGGGAAGCCGTGCTCATCGGGAGCACCGTTGCAATGGGTGACGACGATGTCGCCGGGCGAGAACTTGGTGACCTGGTCACCGACCGACAGCACTTCGCCGACCGCCGAGTTGCCTGGATAGATGCGACCGCCGCGCATCTCGGCGATGTTGACGGTGTCGGCGGTGACGGCGTGGTCGATGTTGTGCTCGACGGAGAAGGCCAGGATGCGCATGTGGACGTCGGTCGGGCCGACGTCGGGCAGCTCCAAGTCGTCGATGGCGATGACGTTGGTGGCATCCATGGCCTTGGTGTCGCCGCCGACGCGCTCGCGCTCGGCAGTAACACGATCGGAGGTGATGCTGTAGGCGCGAACGGTGCTGGACATGGGGCGAAACCTAGCGATGACGCTGGCCCGCAGGCCACTCTGGCGCATGTCGGCTTCGACCGAATCGCCCCGCGGTTCCTAGACTGGAGGGTCACGCCCGTCTAGGAGGAGATGCAATGCCCGGTTCCGTCATCGTCGCAGGTGCCCGCACCCCGATCGGCAAGCTGTCCGGCGCGCTTGCCGGGTTCAGCGCCATGGATCTGGGCGGCTTCGCCATCAAGGCCGCGTTGGAGCGCGCCGGCGTGACCGGGGAGCGGGTCGACTATGTGTTCATGGGCCAGGTTCTCCAGGCCGGCCAGGGTCAGATCACCGCCCGCCAGGCCGCCGTCAACGCAGGCATCGGTATGCAAGTGCCCGCTACCACCATCAACAAGGTCTGTCTGTCTGGCCTCAACACCATCATGCTTGCCGATCTCTACATCCAGGCCGGGTTGGCCGACGTGGTTGTGGCCGGCGGCATGGAGTCGATGACGCAGTCCCCTTACCTCCTGCCCGGCGCTCGTCAGGGCTTCCGCATCGGCGACACCAAGCTGATCGACGCCATGATGTTTGACGGTCTGTTCTGTGCCTTCGACGTGTGCGCCATGGGCGCCGGCACCGAGAAGTACACCAAGGCCGCCGGCACCATCAGCCGCGAGCAGCAGGACGCCTTCGCCGCCGAGTCGCACGAGCGGGCCTCGGCCGCCATCAAGGACGGCAAGTTCGCCGACGAGATCGTCAACGTCGAGGTGCCCCAGCGCAAGGGCGACCCGATCATCGTCGACACCGACGAAGGCGTCCGGCCCGGCACCACAGGCGAGTCCCTTGCTGGCCTGCGACCGGCCTTCGAGGCCGACGGCACCATTACCGCCGGCAACGCCTCGCAGATCTCCGACGGCGGCGCGGCCGTCATCGTGATGTCAAAGGCCGCGGCTGACAAGGCCGGCGTCACCCCGCTCGGCGAGATCGTGTCCTACGGCCAGGTCGCCGGTCCCGACCCCTCTCTGCTCACCCAGCCGTCACGTGCGACGAATGACGCCCTCGGCCGAGCCGGGCTCAAGCTCACCGACGTCGACCTGTTCGAGTTCAACGAGGCCTTCGCCGCGGTGGGGCTGGCCTCGATGGCCGACATGGGCCTGTCCGACGACGTGGTCAATGTCAACGGCGGTGCCATCTCGCTGGGCCACCCGATCGGCATGTCGGGCACCCGCCTCGCCCTTACGTTGCTCCACGAGCTGAAGCGGCGTGGCGGCGGCACCGGCGCGGCTGCCCTTTGCGGTGGCGGCGGTCAGGGCGACGCCATGATCGTCAAGACGCTCTAGGTCGCACCCAGTTGACGCCGCGCTGCACCACTCGGAAGCCTGCCTTCGCGTAGGCCGCGGCGTTGGCCGGGTACTCCGGTGAAGGCGCCACGTTGAGGAACAGTTCGTGACCGCCGATGGCCTCGACCTGACGCGCCACTTCGAGACAGAGCTCGACAGCCAGACCCCGGCGACGGTGAGTTGGGTCGACGCCGACCGGTTCGATCTCAGCCACACCCGTCGCGGGATCGAACCACGCGATGCAGCAGGCGGCCAGTGACCCGTCAGGGGCCTCGGCTACCAGGTCGAGCTCCTGACGGTAGAGCCACGTCGACCTGACGGCGTCATAAGCCGACCGGCTGAACGGGCTCTCCGCGTCGGGGTCGACCGTGCGTCCGTCGGCCCAGGGGAGGCTGGCCGGTTTCCAGGCCCGGCGATGCACCTCGACTCGGTCGTCGAGCTCAGCATCGGTCACCGCTCGAACGCGGTACCCACGCGTCTCGTCGGGCGGCGGCGCGCCGGACGCACGGAACATCCCGACGACCGGAAGCCCGGCATCGGGTGCGAACCCGCGGGCCTCAAGAGCTGTCGATGACGCGGTGTCACCGGCGTAGACCTCGATCGTGATGCGGACGCCATCGAGGCCATCCAGGGCCCAGTCGAGCGTGGCATCGATCATCCCGTCGCGGCCGGCGTCAACCTGCACGCTGACCTCGCCCTCATCATGCTGGCCTCTCGTCGCCCACGCCCCGACTGCTCCGTCCGGGTCGTCGAGCACAACGACCGCGGGCGTCGGCTTGTCATCCAGCTGCCGACGGGCCAGCCACCAGCCCAGCCCTCCAGGATGCCACCCTTGCGGCCATCGACGGCTGGCCATGTGTTGGATCGCCGTGCGGTCGTCTGCAGCCATGGCAGGGCGGGGAGACATGCGCGAAGCATCGCAGGCCGAGCCGGTAGCCGTGTGTGGATTTCGACTCTGGCACCCTTGGTTATGGCCCACGCTCTGATCACCGCTGCGGCCCGCGCCGGCTGCTGTTGAAGGCAGGCGCGGATGTGACCATTCGACGACCGTCCGACGGCTGGCGGCCACTCACGACCGCGGCGGTCAACGGCCAGGCCGCGCTGTTGCGCGTCCTGCTCGATTCCGGAGATCGCTTCGACCCAGTCGACGATTGGAAGGCACTGCTGTTCGCAGTCAAGTTTCGCAACACCGAAACAGCTTCGATATTGATCGACGCCGGCGCGCCGGTTGATCTCGCCGACGACGAGGGCGTCACCTTGCTCATGTGGGCGTGTCGCAAGAGCGACGCCGCGAGCGTCCAAGCGTTGATCCAACTGCCCACGACGCGAATGGCCGCACGCCGCTCGATGTCGCCAGGGCAGCGAGGCGATCGAAGGTCATCGCGGCACTAGGCGGCTGACGCGCAGCTCCGAGCTAGCCCCGTACGAAAGTCTCCTCGTAAGCGTCGGCCAACTGGTTGAGCGCCTTGGCACCGTCGCCCGTATACGACGAGCCGTGCATGCAGGCCAGCGTCTTGGGAGCAAGCTCGGCCAGGCCTCGCACCGTCGACACCAGCGCGGCCGGGTTCGAGGTGTAGCGCATCACCTGCTCGAGCTCGATCGAGGGGCCGATGATGTCACCCTCGGTCACCGCGTCACCGTTGCCAGCCTGGGTGAAGAGGTCACCACACAACAGTGTGCCGGTGGTCTCCTCGTAAAGCAGGCGGGCCTCCCATGCGTGAGGAACGTGTGGAGTGTCGAGGTGGCGCACTCGCTTGCCGCCCAAGTCGATCACCTCGTTGTCCTCAAGCGAGCGAGGTGGGCGGTCGGCCAGGTCGTTCAGTGACACGGCGACGCCGAGGCCGCCGTGGGCGACCGTTGCGTCCGGAGCGGCAGCCAGCCACTCGTTCATGGAACCGCACTCATCAGCCTCAACATGGCCGAAGGCGATCCAGCGGATGGTCTCGATCGGCACCACCGTGGCGACGGCCTGGGACACGAGGGGGAACATCTGCCGCGGGCCGGTGTGAAACAGGAGGGGCTCGTCGGCCTTGACCAGGAACTGGTTAAACGTGAAGCCTCCCGGCGCGGCATCCGGGACGAGGGTGGAGAAGCGAAAGATGCCGTCGG
This sequence comes from Acidimicrobiales bacterium, assembly GCA_051002495.1. Classification (GTDB taxonomy): domain Bacteria; phylum Actinomycetota; class Acidimicrobiia; order Acidimicrobiales; family CADCTF01; genus JBPCMH01. The sequence continues at coordinate 2,649 of JBPCMH010000050.1, read as the reverse complement.
CAATCTCGTTGACTGTGGTCTCCATTAGAACAACACCTCCGTCGTGAGGAGGCCGGTTCCCTTTGCCCGGCCCGCCATGATCCTGCAGAACTCGACGGCGTCGAGGGTGTGCGACTCTCCGCCGGCGCCCGACACGAACGAGCCGCCGGCCGGTCCGGTGAGGTCGAGCGTGAACGGCTCGGCGTGGTTCGCCGCCCATTCCGCGACGACATCGGCGACGATGCGGCCGTCGTGCTCGGCAGTCAGGACCATGTCGCGCCCCGCGGCCCGGCTGATGTCGATCCGGTGCATCCAGGTATCGCGGGTGAAGATCTTGTCCATCAGGTAGCCCAACGGCTTCTTCCCGTGAGGATCAGGCATGGGGATCATCACCTTGCGACGCATGATCCCCGGCACCTTCCGACGGCCTTTGGTCGCAGGACCGACAAGCCGGTCGATGGCCGCAACAAGCTCAGCATCGGATTTCACGGTGTGCTCGTCGACCTGCACCGCGGTCATGGCGTCGATGTCGGCGATGCCGTCTGCCTTCGCCCGCTTCTTCGTGAGCCGCTGCTGGCGAAACGCCTCCCGCATCGACGCCGACTGGGCCATGTTGCCGACGCAGTGGGCGGCCATCGCATGCACGTCCCACAGTGCGCAGTCGGTCGGCTGTTGCCAGTCGTGGGCGTCGAGCGCTCGGAGGACGTCGACGAACCGGCGGTACTCGGCCTCGGCCAGCACCATCGCCTCGGCGTGGTCAAGCGTCGGGATGGTCGAGACTTCGGTGGTTGCGGTGGCGGTCATTGCCGCCCTCCCTTCTTCTGGGCGGCTGGAGCCGCGGCGGTGGCGTAACGGTCAAGGAACATGCCGATGACTTCGTCGACGAGCCGCGACCAGCGGTCGCCGCCCGGGTCGTTGGAGATCTGCTGGTCGGTGAGACCGGTCATGATCGCGGTGTAGACGTCGAGGGCCTCGGGACTGGTCGCACCGACGGCAGAAAGCGCGGCTCTCGTGCGCTCGAGAACGGTGACCGAGGTGGCGTACGACTCCGGCGACGGCTCGAATCCCGGAATCGTGCGCTGGAAGAGCAGGTGATAGCGAGCCGTGTTGGTCGTGCAGAACTCCACGAACCGCTTGGCGGAATCGATGAAGTCGGCCCGGGTTCGCACGGGGTCGTCCGCAACCCTGGCCTCGGCGAGCTGCTGGAAGCCCTGGGCGAACATTGCGTCGTAGATGGCGTGCTTGGAGTCGAAATAGGAATACAGCGACGGCGCCCGCATGCCGACCCGCTTGGCCAACTCACTCAACGAGATCCCAGCCAAGCCCTCCTCCAGCGCGAGCTGCCATGCGTGTTCGAGGATCTCCGCCTTCGTCGCCTCGCGACGCTCCGCTCGCCGATCCCGCCGCCCGGTCATCCCGTCCGCCGTCTTCGCCGCCTTCGCCGTCCTCTGCGCTTCTCCTAATGCCATTAGGTAGTTCTTACGCCCTTCGGACCTCCTGTGTCAAGCCCAAGGGGCGGGGGTTAGGGCTCGACGGTGCGGCGGCCCTCGAGGGCGCGGCCCAGAGTGAGTTCGTCGGCGTATTCGAGATCGCCGCCGACGGGCAACCCTGACGCCAGCCTCGACACGTTGATCCCGAGTGGGCCGAGCAGGCGGGCCAGGTACATGGCGGTGGCCTCACCCTCAAGGTTGGGGTTGGTGCACAGGATCAGCTCGCGGATCTCGTCGGTGTCGAGGCGACCCAGCAGCTCCTTCACCCGAAGCTGATCGGGACCGACGCCCTCGAGCGGGTTGATGGCCCCGCCCAGCACGTGATAGCGGCCCTTGTATTCCTGCGTCTTTTCAATGGCGACGATGTCCCGCGGCTCTTCGACCACGCACAGCAAACCGGCGTCGCGGCGAGGGTCGCGACACAGCGCGCAAATGGGCTCGTCGACGCCCTCTTCGCGCTCAGCGACGTTGAAGCACACGTGGCAGAAGCCCATCCGCTCCTTCACCGCGGCCAACGCCGAAGCCAACCGCAGACCGTCTTCAGCCGGCACCTTCAGCAAGTGGAAGGCGATGCGTTGGGCCGACTTGGGACCGATGCCCGGCAGACGGCCGAGCTCGTCGATGAGGTCCTGGACTGGTGCGGGATACACCTCAGCCGCCGGTCGGGCCCCCGAGTGCCCCGCCGAGGCCACCCATCATGTTGCCCATCGGGCCCATGGCCTGCTGGTTGAGTTCGTTGGCCTTGGCCACGGTGTCGCGGATGGCGGCAAGCACGAGATCCTGCAGCATCTCGACGTCGGCCGGGTCAATCACGGAAGGATCGATGATGACGTTGCGGAACTCGAGACCGCCGGTTGCTTCGATCTTCACGACGCCGCCGCCGGCGTGGCCCTCCACGGTCTGCGAGGCGGCCGCCTGTTGGGCCTCCATCAACTGCTGCTGCAGGTTTTGGGCCTTCTCCAACAACGCTGACATGTCGAACTCGGGTTCGTCGCTCACGACTCGATCTCCTCCGAACCAGGAAAGGCCTGCTTCACCCGGTCTGCAGGCGACGCTACCGCCGGTGGGGCGTCTTCCATGTCGGCCAACTCCGCCCGACTCAACTCCTCAGGAAGCCCAGCCGAAGGAGCGGACGCACCGTCGGCATCTCCCGCGTTGTCGGCACCAAGGGTTGGGGCGT